>JAITBB010000048.1 GCA_031283795.1 Rickettsiales bacterium | reverse complement strand
CTATAGATTTTCGGACTTGTCGGACTTATCGGGTCTAGCGCTTCCCTGCTGCCTGGGGTTGTTGGTTTCGTTTTTTATTCTAGCAGACTTGCCCCTTAATTTCCTCAGATAGTAGAGTTTACTCCTTCTGACGATACCTTTCTTGACTATCTCTATCTTCTCAACTAGGGGTGAATAGAGTGGAAATTTCCGTTCCACACCAACACCATGACTTATCTTCCGAACTGTAAAGGTGCTGCTGAAGTTCCCTCTGCTCCTCTCCATAGAGATCACAGCACCCTCAAAAATCTGTATTCTACTGGAGTCGCCCTCGATTATTTTATAGCTGACCTTCACCTGATCCCCAGGCCCGAAGTCCGGGAAGCTTTTCCCGGATTCTCTAACCTGTTTGGCATTAAATTCTTCTAGCAAGTTTACCATACGTCTCCTATTCAACAAATTCCACTATTGCCATCGGAGCATTATCTCCTGTCCTAAATCCACACTTCAATATTCTGAGGTAACCTCCATTCCTGCTGGCAAATTGTCTGGACAAATCGCCGAACAGTCTGGTGACAGAATTTTTACTGCCAAGAATTGACATTGCCAACCTTCTATTGGTGGTGGTGTCCTCCTTTCCAAGAGTCACCATCCTCTCCAGAAACGGTCTTAGTTCCTTCGCCTTGGGTAAAGTGGTCCTTATCTGGCTAAATTCTAGCAGAGAATTCGCCATGTTTGCCAGCATCGCCATCCTGTGGGTACTTGTTCTATTAAGCTTTCTGTGGCCTATCCTATGTCTCATAGTCACTCCGATTTAACATTTTTCTTTTCTTGTGAGTATTCACTCCATCGTCTAGAGGAGCCCAGTCTTCACTAATCTTCATATCAAAACTAAGGCCAAGAGTCTTGAGATTCTCCTTTAGCTCGTTTAGAGACTTTCTGCCAAAGTTAGGCAGTTTCAGCATGTCCACCTCACTTCTCTTGACCAGGTCCCCTATATACCTAATTCCTTCACCTATAAGACAGTTGTAGGACCTTACGGATAATTCCATCTCATCAATTTTTCTATTAAGACAGGACTCCAGGCTATTAGTCGAAATGTCGCATTCACCCATCTGGTCAGTCTTACCGGATTCACTACCTGAGCTTAGTTCTAGAAAGACTCCCAGCTGGGTCTGTAGAATCTTTGCCGCTATCCCAACGGCAGTTTCGGGCCCCACGGTTCCGTTGGTCTCGACATCCAGAATTAACCTATCATAGTCCGTCTGCTGTCCAACTCTGGCATTTTCTACACTATAGGTTACCCTCCTAACCGGACTGAACATGGCGTCTACGTATATGATGGAAACTTCCTTAGAGGTTTCCTCCTTAACTTCGGCCATACAGTAGCCAGCACCATATTCTACAGTCATTTCCACATTTAGATTCACCTTACTATCCTCCACATGACAAATGATCATGTCCGGATTCAGGATCTCGACACCATTGTTCAGAACAATGTCTTTTGCATAGACAGGTCCCTTCCGATCCAATTTTAGTTTTAGCGTCGCTGCAGTTGGCGTGGGTTTATTCAGAATAAGTGATTTTATGTTCATTATTATATCGGCCACATCCTCCCTTATGCCATCAATCACACTGTACTCATGCAGCACACCATCTATTCTAACTGCCGTAACCGCGAACCCCCTTATGGAGGACAGAAGAACTCTCCTCAGAGAATTACCAAGGGTTATGCCATAACCCCTTTCCAGAGGTTCCAGCACAATAATGGCTCTATTCTTGTTTCCGTTTGCCCGCTCAACGGCTGATAAATTCGGCAAAATCAAATCCTTCCAATTCTCCTGTAAAACAGCCATATCTGATACCTTTTCTTAAATAATTACATCCTTCTTCTTTTTGGAGGTCTACAGCCATTGTGTGGAAAGTAGGTGCTATCCGTTATCGATATGATGGAAACTCCACTCCCCTGGAGGGCTCTGAGGGCTGATTCTCTGCCGGATCCAGCGCCCCTAACTACAACGGTAGCAGTCTGGAGACCAAACTCCTTTGCCTTCTCTATTGCACCACCCACCACAACCTGGGCTGCATAGGGCGTCGATTTTCTCGATCCCTTAAAGCCCATCTTGCCCGACGAAGCCCAGGCGATAATGTTGCCCTGTGTATCAGCAATCGAGACTATAGTGTTGTTGAACGTTGACGAAATATTTATCACCCCAACCACTATATTTCTTCTCCTCCTACTGGAGGAGGAACCACCTTTCCTTCCCTTTACTACCTTATCTGCACCTTCCTGTTTCTGCGCCATACCGGTATCTCCTACTTTTTCTTAGCTGCTATTGGAACTCTCTTGCCACCACGCTTAGTCTTGGCATTATTGTGGGTCCTCTGACCGCGCACCGGCAATTTTTTAACGTGCCTAATTCCCCGATAACAGCCAAGTTCTATCAGTCTCTTTATATCGAAATGTACCCTTCTCCTCAGGTCACCTTCTACAAGACCAACCCTCGAACCGTCATCATCAGCAGCCTGCTTGTTAATGAGATCCCTGACCTTAGTCAGAACCTCCTCCTTAACTTCGCTTGTTCTTAGCCTTTTATCTATCTTCAAACTGTCACAGATATCTTCCGCCCTGCTTCTTCCTATCCCATAGATATAGGTCAGTGCTATGACGAACCTCTTATTCGTTGGTATATTTACACCAGCTACTCTAGCCAACTGTCACCTCACCAATTTTATTACTAAAGCTCAAATTGTCCAATATAACCCTAACCTCTTCGAACACTTCCTGAATGCTTTTTAGAGCATCAACAAAATAAATCAAGTTCTTTTCTGTGTAGTAGTCAACCATAGCCTTTGCCATGCTATCATAGGTGTCTAGTCTTCTGTTTATTGTCTCGCTGTCATTGTCATCGGCCCGCATCAACATATCGTTGGAGCCACAAACGTCACAAATACCATCTATCTTTGGCCTGTAGAAGAATTTATTATACACACTGCCACAGGTGCTACACTCATGTCTGCCCGTTATCCTATCCAGGAGCACCGTTCTCGGAACCTTAAGAACTATTGCCGCATCTATTTCATTTGGACTCAGATACTTGTCTAACATGACCGCCTGCTCTACATTTCTTGGGAAACCGTCGAGTATAAACCCTCTGGAGCAGTCATCATTCTCCAATCTCTCCGCCAGCAAACTCAGAATTATTTCATTACTAACATAGATGCCCTTATTGATAAGGGAACTTATATAGTTACCAAAATCATCACCCTTCGTCACTCTACTGCGAAGTAGTTTACCAGTAGATATAAGTGGAATATTGTAGTGCTTTTCCACTAGAGTGCCCTGAGTGCCCTTGCCAGAACCGGCTGGCCCTATAAAAACTATTCTAGTCACAATCCTCCTACCTTATTAACATTTTTCGTTTCTTGCTGACACTGTTGTACCTTTCCGAGAAAACAAAGGCCTGGAATTGAGTTATCAATTCAATTATGGTATTGATAACAATCAACAGACTCGTGCCTCCAATTGAGACTGCTACAGATTGTCTTTTAAAGATTATGTCTGGTACTATACAGACCAGTACAAGATAAATGGAACCTATGGCAGTTAGCCTGCCCACTATCAAATTAAAGTAGTCCGCCGTGTTTTTCCCGGGTCTTATCCCCGGAATAAAGCAATTGCCCTTCTTTAGGTTTTCAGCCAATTCCTCAGTGTTAAATACTATCTCCGAATAGAAGAAGGAGAAAAACACCACAGCTACGGTAAATATAACAGAGTACAGAAATCCTCCCTTTTGGACATAGGAAGACAGTTTCGCAGCTAGTGTTGGCTTGAAAAACTGCAAAATACCCAGAGGAAACATCAGCACGGAGCTCGCAAATATCGGAGGAATAACTCCCGATATGTTTATTTTCAATGGTATATAGGAATCGTCGTTCTTTATTCTCGCCAAACTTCTATTAGGATACTGTATTCTCACATTCCTCATTGCCTTCTCCATATACACTATGAACACAATCAGGAAGATCAGAAACAAAAATATAAATAGACCAGTAGAATACCTGGCTGATTTTGTAATCTGTACTATTTTCAACAGACTACTAGGCAATTCGGCCACTATGCTGGTTGTAGTTATCAGAGAAATCCCGTTACCTATACCCTGATTCGTTATTTTGTCTCCCAACCACATCAGAAACATTGTGCTGCCAAGCAGAGTAAAGACCGTAGTGAGGAGAAATATTTTAGATGTGCTTATGAAGGCAGAGTCTTCGAGGTTTGAAAAGCCATAGTATATACCTATGGATTGGAAACAGCCAAGCCCAAGGGTTAGATACTTCGTGTATTGGTTCAGCTTTCTCCTTCCTAATTCGCCCTCCTTTCTCAAATCCTCCAGACTTTTGTACATAGATGTCAACAGCTGGATTATTATGGAGGCCGTTATGTAGGGCATTATGTTCAGAGAAAATATGCTCATTCTCTGGAATGCTCCACCGGAGAATGTGTTTATCATACTCAGTATCGAGTTTGTACTTCTGCTGAAAAAGTCCCCAACTATCTTGCCATCTATGCCAGGTAGAGGAATAAACGTGCCAATCCTGTAAACAATGAGAATGGACAATGTAAAAAGTATTCTACCTTTTAATTCGGGACTCATTTTTTAAACCACTGTTATTTCAGATATTTCTGGACACTCTTCGAAGCTTTGTCCGCCTCGACCCTAAATTCCCTATCAATGGACCTCTTGCCTGCGATGAGTTTAATCTTCTCGTTTTTCTTAGCAATCTTTTTCTTTGATAGGATCTCCTTCGTTATGGGTTCCCTCCAGTCCAGTTTACCACTCTCCACAAGATCCAAAACGGTATCCGTCGTGAGCACCCTGAAGGACTCTCTGAAGACATTTGTGAATCCTCTGTGAGGCAACCTTTTATATATAGGTGCCTGGCCACCCTCGAAGCCCTTTATCTTCGCACCATTTCTAGCCTTCTGGCCCTTATGGCCTCTGCCGGAGGTTTTGCCCCTATCGGATCCAATCCCCCTGCCGACTCTCTTCTTGTCTCTATTGGCAATTTTTGGCAGTTCATTCAGCTTCATACACTTTTCCTATTTTAAAATAACCCTAACCATATGGGACACCTTCAACAGCATACCGTAAATATCTCTAGTACACCTAATTTCTGATCTCGCTCCTCTATTTCTGAGACCAAGACCCTTCAGGGTATCCCTTTGGCGCTGGGTTAGACCAGGTTCGCCACCAGTTCTCTCCACTAGAATGGTTTCACCATCTAGCTGCTCAAATTTCTGTAGCTTAAATTTCTGCAACATAACCTACTCCCTTCCATAATCGCCATTCTCAGCAGCTTCGACAATCCCACCAAGACCAGCTCCAAAAACAACATCAGGACCTTCATCGCCAGGAACCACGGTGCCATTTCCATCGTCATAGACGTTTTCAACCTCCGGCACAGAGGAATTCTCCTCAGGATGTCCCCCATCAACCAAAGCAGTTTCGGAATCCGGTGTCCCCCTAGCCACTATATTTCTTCTTCTGATGATTTCACTTACGTGTTTAGATCTCCTGTCAGCAACATTTTTAGGAGAATTTGTGCTCCTAAGAGCCTCAAACGTAGCCAGAATCATTCCATAGGAATTGTTCGTGCCCAGCGATTTGGAAACCACATCCTGTACACCAAGACATTCAAATATGGACCTCATCGGCCCCCCAGAAATGATCCCGGTACCAGCGGCCGCTGGCCTCAGAATAACATGACCACGGCCGAACTTGCCTTCGCAGTCATGGTGTATTGTCCTGCCCTCCTTAAGAGGGACCCTAATCATGGACCTCTTGGCGTTTTCCAGAGCCTTGTTTCTAGCATCACCAACCTCCTTGGCCTTACCAGTCCCGAAACCAACTCTACCCTTGCCATCCCCCACAACCACCAGCGCGGCGAAGGATAGTCTCCTACCCCCCGTCGTAGTCTTAGAAACCTTACTAACACAGATCAACTTTTCCATTAGATCTGTAGCTTCTCTATTGTTCTTGTACATAAAATGTCCTACTCCTGTTCAAACTAAAAATCCAGGCCGTTTTTTCTAGCGGCCTCCGCTAACGACCTTACCCTGCCCGCATATAAATACGGTCCCTTATTAAAAACCACTCTGGCCAGACCAATCTTCACCGCATTTTTTGCAAGTTCTTCGCCAACCAGTCCGGCTATTCCAATTCCGCTTTTACCCTCTCCATCCTCTTGAGAAGAATCCGAGAGAGGGATAGTCTTGGAAGAGGCACAGGTCAACACCCTACCGCCAGAGTCTACGATCTGGGCGTATATATGCTTATTACTCCTAAACACATTCAGCACTGGCCTATTTCCCCTGTTGTGCTCTCTAATCCTATAGATATTCCTCGACTTTCTTCTTTCTAGTAGTTTTTTCTTCATACACACCCTATTTCTTTTTACCCTCCTTCCTGAGGATCTCCTGGTCTTTGTACTTTATCCCCTTACCCTTATAGGGCTCGGTGGTCCTTAGAGAAATTATTCTGGAGGCGAAATTACCCACAGCCTCCTTGTCATTGCCCTCTATAACTATCAGATTCGGTTTGTCGGGAGTAACAGAGAGACCTGTCGGAATTTTGACAAATATGTCATGGCTGTAGCCCAGACCTAGAACCAGCAAGTTCTTAGCCACTACCGCCCTATAGCCAACGCCATTATACTCCAGAACCACTCTGAATCCCTCACTAAGTCCTCGAACCATATTATTAAGGTTACTCCTGTGGAGCCCAGAGAACACCACACTATCCACCTCCCCTTTCTTCTCTCTAACTAGTAGCTGACCATTTTCAAAAAGCACATCAACCCTATCTCCGAAATCATAGGTCTTCACACTATCCTTCTTCCTAAGAGTCACAACAGTCCCCTCCAGACTCACCGTCATGCCACTCGGGATCTTTATCGGTAACTTCCCTACCCTACTAGTCACAGAACCCCACTAAAATATCTTTAGTAATAGCTCACCGCCAACATTAAGGCGTTTAGCGTCATAGTCCGTTATAATACCCCTCGGAGTCGACAGAATAATAACTCCTAGCCCATTGTAAACGACTGGAATGTCCTCAACTCCAGAATATACCCTTCTGCCCGGCTTAGACATAACCTCGATTTCCTTTATGACCGGCTGCAGGCCGTTGTAGGCCAACAGAACCTCTATAAAATCAAAACTTCCGTTACTGTCCGTCCTATAGTCCTTGATGAAACCGTCCTTCTTCAGAATTTCCAAAATGCCCAGCTTCAATTTGGAACTTGGCATAGTAATTCTTCCTTTTCTAGCCATCTGACCGTTTTTCAGACAGGTAACCAACTGGGATACTGAATGGTTCATATTCTACCTACCAACTTGATTTTTTTAACCCTGGAATTCTCCCCTGGGAGGCCAATTTTCTCAGCATAATCCGCGATATCCCAAAATATCCGTGGTACGCCCTTGGTCTCCCGGTTAGTTCACATCTGTTCCTATACCTCACCTTTGACGAATTTCTCGGCAATTCGGAAAGTTTTATCATTGCCCCTACCCTTAGATCTGCCGCCAGACTTCGGTCTTTGGAGATTTTTTTAAGTTCCGCCCTCTTGGCAGCGAACCTTTCCGCCTTCTCCTTCCTCTTTCTGTTTTTATCTATCGCGCTAACTTTTGCCATACCCTTCCTTACTTTATAGGAAAATTCAGTCCCAGTAACAGTGCCTTGCACCCCTCTGCGGTTTTGGCACTTGTCACTATGTTAATGTTCATACCTAAAACCTTATAGGCCTTGTCCAGATCTATCTCCGGGAAAATCGTGAACTCCCTGATGCCAAAGCTATAGTGGCCACTTTGATTAAAGCCCCTAGCCGACAGACCCCTAAAATCCCTAATTCTAGGCAGAGCCACATACACCAACCTGGTCAGAAATTCGTACATCTTTTTTCTTCTGAGGGTAACTCTACAGGCTATAGGATTCGCCTCTCGCAATTTAAAGGTTGAGATGGACTTTTTGGCATTCACCAGAACCGCCCTTTGCCCAGCTAAAGCACTCAACTGCTCCACTATGTACTTCAGGAAAGTCCCATCCACATCCGCGTTCTTAAACGCTATATTCAGCGAAACCTTCAGAAGTCTCGGAATCTCCAGACTATTTTCGTAACCAAAGGTGCCCTTCAACTTCTCTCTGACTTCGTTTCTATATAATTCTTCCAAAAAAGACATACTATTCGTCCACCCTACGCTTACTTCTCTTAAAAACTCTAAATTTCTTACCGTCTTCGATCTGGAAGCCAACTCTTCCCGCCTTCCCGTTATCCACGAGAGAGACATTAGACATATGTATCGGCTTCTCAAAACTAAGAACTTGCCCTGGAGATTCTGTGGTTGGCTTTTTGTGCCTTTTTACGACATTAACCCCCGAAACAAGAACTCTATTCTCTCTGGGTATGACCAGCAGAACGTCCCCGATCTTCCCCTTGTCTCTGCCGGCGATAACCACAACCCTATCATTTTTTCTGATCTTTGCTGCCATACTACAGTACCTCCGGTGCCAATGATAATATCTTTGTAAAATTACCACTTCTGAGCTCTCTTGCCACGGGACCAAACACCCTTGTGCCCACGGGGGTCCTATCCTTGTTAACCAGAACGATGGCGTTGTCATCAAACCTAATGGTACTTCCATCGGATCGCCGAGTCTCCTTCTTAGTTCTAACTATAACTCCCATGGCAACCTCTCCCTTCTTAATCTTTCCTCCCGGAACCACATCGGTTATGGAGACCACTATCACATCGGCTACCCCCGTAACCATATGCTTGGACCCGCCCAAAACCTTAATACACCTGGCCGCCTTCGCTCCGGAATTGTCAGCAACACCTAAGGCTGTTTCCATCTGAATCATATATACCCCTCGCCTCCCTTGTCCTCATCAGTTCCACTGTTTTCACCACCATCACCACTGTCCCTACTGGTAATCCTGCTGATGATAACCCAGGTTTTTCTCTTTGAAATTGGTCTGGAGGACTTTATAGATACCTCGTCTCCTATATTGATAGAATTATCCTCGTCATGGATCAGATACCTCTTAAACACCTTTATATACTTCTTGTATTTCCTGTGTTGCCTAAGAAAGGAGGTCTCGCCCACGACGGTCTTGTCACCGGCCCTTCTCACTATCTTCACTCTAATGTCATTTTGAGCCATTTCTGCGTCCTCGTCCGTTTAACGTGGTAAATAGTCTAGCCACAACCTTCCTTGTTTTTCCAAAAATAGAAATATCCTTAAGATCTCCTCCATTTTTCCTGAGCCTAAGGGAAAGTAATTTCCTCTTAGCCTCAACAATAGCCTTTCTTAACTCGCTATCGCTCTCTACACCACCAGTTTCCATATTATCCGACATTCTAATTCCCCCTAGCTACACAAGTTTAACAACTCTAGTTTTAAATGGCAATTTAGTTGCGGCTTTTCCCAAAGCCTCCACTGCCACGCCATCGGACACTCCATCCAACTCGAACAAAACCAGACCTGGACGCACCTGACACATCCAATAGCTAATAGCACCCTTTCCACCACCCATCCTGACTCCAACGGCCTTAGAGCTAACGGGACTGTGCGGAAAAATTCTTATCCACATTTTTCCAGCCCTCTTCATGGTTCTGGTTATACATCTCCTAGCCGCCTCTATCTGGTTAGACTTCAGCCTCCCGGCGCTAGCCGCCTTCAGGCCAAAGGCACCAAAAACCAGCCTCGACCCCGCGTCAGCCACTCCTCTGATCAGTTTACCACCCTTCTGCAGGTTCCTATGTTTAGTCTTTTTAGGTAAAAGCATACCCCTTACACTGCACAATTTTGCCCAGTCACATGGATGGTATTGTTATTTTCTAAATAACTAAAGTCAACATTTATTTGAAAACCCACTATTTTCTGCCCCTGAACAGTAGAAATATAGAGCAAGGACCACAGCGGACCATGTTCGCATTTCCAGTGCGAACCATCATAATCTGTGGCCGCTAAGATAGCTCATTAATGTGATGGCACAGGAAAAAATATTTTTGATGAATGCTATAAAAAATATTATAAATATGATTCGTTGGAAACGGAAAATGATGACTGTATCAGTT
>JAITBB010000104.1 GCA_031283795.1 Rickettsiales bacterium | reverse complement strand
ACTGACACTATAGACAGAATAATAGGCGCTCTGGGAGCAAACGGAGTTAATCTTCTGATTCTTTCCGGACTAAAATACTATGCCAATGGAGACATATGGCCAAGCTATAGTGTTGTGAGGGATTCCTGTGCAAAGCATGGTGTTGATTTTGAGGAGAGGATAGCGTTCTACGGCAGATGCGAATATCCCGGCTGCAACGAATATGCCACAAAACACAAGCTAAATCCTGCTAATGAACTGAAGCTGGAACAGGGACTATTTGTTTTTGCCCAGGCAAAACTCTCTGACTATCAGTTCTTCTGTGATAGATGCTTTACCAGGGTCAGCGGAGATCGGAACAGTAGCCTGTACCTCACCCAGCACCTTGACAGGGATAATAAGTAGCCGGAGAGGCGACTAGATTCGGATTCCAGCCATCAACGCTTCTGGGCAAAGAACAGTACAACGAAGAGCACGACGAAAAAGGCAATTTCCCTGTAGCTGTGAACGTGCGCATACTTTAAAACTATGCGCAGGGCTACCGCCGTCGCTACCAATACGTATATCATAGTGCGTCAAAATTTGATTCCAGTGTAGGTCAACTGTATAATAAGTAAAGACCATCGCGCCCTAGAGCTAATGACAGTGCGATACCGAACTGAACTCAAAGGTGCCACTGGGAACATATAGCACGAGAGACCGTATTCTATACTCATTTCTAGGGCTCCCGAACATATCACTCACCACTAGCTGGCCTAGAAATGATTGACTCTGGTCAATCTCAACGCGCATGTGGCTCAGAACATTGTTGATTATTAGGAAAAATACGCCATACTCACCCATAGAGTAAAACGCTTGGGCATGTTATCGTTTGTACGAAAGGTTGGACGAATAGTTATCAACTCGTCGGGTAGTCTGGTGGCCGAAGTGGGAAGATTCTCAATTTTTATATTCAAATCTCTGAGGAGTGCCTTTGGAGGAAGATGGTATCCTAAAAATCTGCTTGAACAGTTCCTGGAAATAGGATTTTTCTCTATTCCGGTCGTTGCTATGACCGCCATATTCACCGGAGGCGTCATGGCCCTACAATCCTATAGCGGTAGCAGTGAACTGTCTGTGGAGACAACGGTACCCGCTCTGGTGGTACTGGCGATTACCCGAGAGTTAGCCCCGATCCTGGTGGGCCTTATGGTGGCTGGAAGGGTAAGCTCCTCCATAGCAGCTCGACTCGGCACTATGCGCGTCACTGACCAGATAGACGCGCTCTATACACTTTCCACCTGTCCATTTAGATATCTGATACTGCCAAGAATAATAGCCTCAACGGTCTCTATGCCGTTTCTTGTTCTCATCGCCGATGTCATAGGTATATTTGGCGGCGCAATGGCCAGTGTCATTAGTCTTAGATTCGATCTTGTGAATTATCTGAATAATACGATAAATTTTCTGAAATTTAAAGATGTCTATTCGGGTTTGGTGAAATCTACCGTTTTTGGCTTCATCATAGCCGTCTTCGGTTGCTATAGCGGATATAACTCTAAGGGAGGAGCCGAAGGGGTTGGAAAGGCCACGATAAATGCCGTGATTGGCGCATCAACCCTCATACTGATATCCAACTATATAATGACAAACCTGCTTTTCATCTAGCCCTAGTCTCTGCTAGGACACTGATTCGCCACTAATTTGAAAACAGCGGAGAGGCTGCTTCATCACATGTCATCCACCGTCTTCCAGCGGCCATCATCACCCTTCACGTAAATGATGGTAGAATATCCGAACTCATCATACCTCTTCCGACTGCTTCTAGCTCGCTCGATGCTCTCTTCATTGGAAGCGGCATAGAGATAGAAACCTTTATCGAAACTCTCCAGAAACTCGCCTTTGTCAATGAAGGTGCTCATAACCAGATAGTCAGCCTCGTTGAAATTGACAGATTCACTGCTCAGGAGAAGTTTTTCGTATCTACCCTGGCTATTTTTCGCACTGTAGATCGAATGACACAGGAAATCCGCTCCCCCACAATTTTCCCAGAGTATCCTGTCTAGGTCTTTGAGTTTTTCCGTTGAACTAGAATATAGAAGAACTTTTTTCCCATTTTTATAGACCAGTTGACTAAAAAAGCTGTGCAGAAACGAATTCATGTTTCCCTCTACAGAGTAGAACCCTATCTCCCTCATATTTTTTTGTTTCTCCCTAGCACATGGATCCGTATAAATTCGTCATGCATTTCCTGATCCTCCGTACTCACTCTGAAATTTCTACTGGGAAGAACCTCATTCTTCCTGATTCTTCGCAACAGTTCGTCGATCTCTATGGTTCCCGATCCAAGGGTTTCCCTGTCACAGAGAAGACTCTCCTGGGTGCCACCCTTTAGTTCCACATAGACATCAGCCAGCAGTTCGGCATCCAGAAGCGCCCCGTGAAACGTTCGCTTGGAATTGTCTATGCTGTAGCGCCTGCACAGACTATCCAGACTATTTTTCTGACCTGGAAATTTATTTTTTGCCAGCAGCAGAGAGTCTATGACTTCATTTTTGATTTTACTATAGCCTATGGACTCGAACTCAAAGTTCAGGAACTTCATGTCAAAGCTTGAGTTGTGGGCAATCAGAATGGAATCTCCCAGAAATTCCAGCAGTTCATCGGCAATCTCAAAGAACTTTGGTTTGTCCAGAAGCCGTTCGGTGGTTATTCCATGCACATTGACGGCCTCTCCGGGCACCTCTCGCTCCGGATTAATCAGCCTATGGAAGTGCTCTCCGGTTTTTCTACCGTCACTGAGCTCAATACAGCCTATTTCTATAAGTCTGTCACCACTATAGGGATCAAGCCCTGTGGTTTCGGTATCTATACATATTTCTCTAGTGCTGGCCATTTATGCTCTTCAACTCCCTCAAAAATCCATCAAAACCCTTAGAGGTTATCATCGAGTTCAGATCTGCCCTCTTAGCCGATATGAAGCTTATCCCCTCTACCACCAGATCGGTTATGTGGTATTTGCCGTCTTTTTCGACAACCCTGAAACTATTCTTCACTATCCTTTCATTAAAGAGTACAGTGGTGGAAACCATAAAAACATTCTCCTTCTGTTTCTCTACGGCTAAAAATTTATAATTATTATTTCCGTATATGCTCAGTGTGGATTTGTAACTGCTGGCTAGGTATCTAGAATAGAGCTCTATGAACTGTTTTCTCTGAACATTGGTTATGTTCTTACTATGCCTTCCCAAAATAAAATTGGCAACCCAGTCCAAATCTACGTTTTTGCTAACAATGGCTACAAATTCAGATTCCTTTAGCTTCGGGTCTCTGATCCTATCCACATCCGCCAGTCCAGTGAAAAATCCTCTTAGAAAGTTTTTAGGCGCCTCCACAGAGGCCATGAGTAGTACACCGCCCATGGTAGCTATAGCTAAAGCACTCCATAGAAAAAGGGCGATAGACCTATTTTTCCACATTTACTTTTTTGTCTCCTCTTAATTTACCGATTGAATAGCCTAAACCACTCATATAACTATACCTAGCAAACACATAGGGATCCAGGGATTTCTGTATAAATACGGCATCAAGTGTAACGGCACTGTCCATCGTGTCAATATACTGAGCAAAGTATTTTGGTATTACCAAATATTTTGGAGTTAAGCTTTTTCTCTCGCCTCCAGCCGCAAGGCCATTGTAGGAGAGTGGATCCACATAGAATGAGGTGGCTAGACCAATTCCATCTCTGAGGGTAGATGGCCCGAAGAACGGCAGCATAACATAGAAGCCTTCGTTAACTCCGTAGAGAGCCAGTGCTTGTCCAATGGTTCTATTTTCTCTCTCCAGACCGAAGATATTTTTAGCTGGATCAAATAGACCAAGACAACCAAAGGTCATATTGGTGCCAAATACCATTAGAGTATTCCCCGCATTGTTCAGATCGAGCTGTAGCAGAGAACTTAGGAATATCATTGGATCATTTAGCCTATTGCCAAGATTTGATATCATATTCCTAAGAAATTTGCCCGCTACGAATTTATAAAGGCCAATTAGTGGGTCGATGGCGTTCTTCATAAGAAAACTGTTAAATGCAAATATGACTCTGTTGAGCCCCTCCAGAGGATCCCTTATGATCAGTTCCTCGTATTCATCCGCGTAGTCAGCAACCCCCTGATCCTCTTCGACATCATCCACTATCTTCCTCCTACTGTGATATTCCACGACAGAGCCACTTCTCCATTTCACCGTCCTACAGCCCATCATGGAGCAAAGAGGGAAAAGAATAGCCACCAGACTACAGAGTGACCTTCTCAATTTCACCTTCAACCGCTTCCAAACTTGGGTTTTCCAGATATTTTTCCACTACCACTCCGGACTTGCCAGCCTCTATGAGGCTAAGTAGTTTTTGCGCCTGATCCCGTTTAAAACCATTCACCTGACCCAGGTATTTCACAGCATTCTGTTCTTCCCCGACACAGACATAGAATAATCCTAGTAAATATTTGGCGTGTTCGTCGTTTGGCCACATTTTTAGAATTATTTTCAATCTACTGTGACATTCGTAGAGCATGCCAAGGCTAAAATAGTCTACGGCTTGACTTATATTATTTCTATAGAGATTGAACCACTTTACCCTCAGATCGTTAAGGATAGCACTAACAAACCCAATCAGATTACCAAGATATTCTTTTATTTTTTGAACCCACATCTATGAGTTTTAGTATTTTAGTGTTCAGATTATTAATATTTCAAATATATTTTCAACTGCCAAACAGTTGATATGGACAGCATTATTTTTTACTGAATTACCAAGGTATATTACAATTTTACGGAAATTAATTTCCAGCGCATTTGACTTTAATAAAAATTTTCCCTACCTTTTTTTCTGAAACTGGGGAAAATTTCAAAATATATGTTTGTTAATTCTATAGAGACGCTGGATGAACTTGTTGCCGGCGTGAGAAGAGCACAGAGTATTTTCGCCACCTATGGCCAGGAGCAGGTTGATGAGATATTTAGACACGTGGCCCTGCGCATGTGTGGTGAGAGAATTCCTCTCGCCAAGATGGCCGTTGAGGAGACTGGAATGGGGATTGTGGAGGATAAAGTGATAAAAAATCATTTTGCCGCCGAGTACATATATAATAAGTACAAAAATACAAAGACCTGTGGTGTGGTCGAGAGAGATTCGGCCCACGGTATTATTAAATTGGCCTGTCCAATCGGGGTCATTGCAGGGATAATACCCACTACAAATCCAACGTCAACAGCTATTTTTAAGGGACTGATAGCGCTCAAGACGAGGAATGGCATCGTAGTTTCTCCACACCCTAGAGCAAAAAAATGTACCGTTGAGACCCTCAGGATCATGCTGAAGACAGCTGTAGAGGCCGGCGCTCCGGAAAACATAATAGGTTGGATAGAGGAGCCAACGGTGGAACTGTCGGGAGCCCTCATGTCCCACAGAGGAGTGGATCTTATTCTGGCAACCGGTGGGCCATCGATGGTAAAGGCCGCCTATAGCTCGGGCACACCCGCAATTGGAGTTGGAGCCGGTAATACCCCGGCCGTCATAGACGAGACGGCAGACATTGAGATGGCCGTCAGTTCGATAATCCTCAGCAAAACCTTTGACAATGGTGTGATATGCGCCTCCGAGCAGTCTGTGGTAGTGCTGGGTGATGTCTACTCCAGGGTCAAAAAAGAATTTGAGAAGAGAGGGTGCTATATTTTAAAAAAAGAAGAAAATAAAAAGCTGTCGGATGTGTTTTTCCCCGGTGGCAGAATTAATGCTGATATTGTTGGTCAGCCCGCATCAAAGATAGCCTCTATGGCTGGCATCATAGTTCCCGGAGATACCAAAATACTCCTAGGCGAGGTTAGTGACACAACCGAGGCCGAGCCCTTCGCCCATGAGAAGCTGTCACCAATATTGGCCCTGTACAGAGCTAAGGACCTACCGGAGGCCACTAGAAAGGCCCAGGATCTGATCGAACTGGGGGGAAATGGTCACACCTCTGTCCTCTATACAAACCCATCCAATGGAGATAGGATAGGATACTACAGTGATATCCTGACGACATCCAGGATTCTGGTAAACTCCCCAGCCTCTCATGGAGGTATTGGAGATCTATTCAATTTCAGACTGGAGCCATCTCTAACCCTTGGCTGCGGCTCCTGGGGTAGGAATTCTGTTAGTGAAAATATCGGGGTGAAGCATCTAATCAATATAAAAACCGTTGCCGAAAGGGAGGAAAATATGCTGTGGTTCAGGGTCCCACCTAAAATATACTTTAAAAAGGGCTGTGTGAATTTTGCTCTGAGAGATCTAGTGGGCAAGAGAAAAGCCTTCATAATTACGGATAAGGTCATATTCGATCTCGGATATACAAAAAAAGTTACGGATGTTCTGGAGGAAATTGGCATCAGCTACAGTATATTCTCCGATGTGGAGCCGGATCCTTCGCTGGGTCTGGTCCAGAGAGCTCTTGTGAGCTGCAGAGCCATGCAGCCAGATGTGATAATAGCTCTAGGCGGAGGCTCCCCCATAGATGCCGCAAAGATGGTTTGGCTAATGTACGAACAGCCCGATATAAAATTCGAAGATATCGCCATGAGATTTTTAGATATCAGAAAGAGAAGCTTCATGATGCCGAGTCTCGGTAAATTAGCTGATCTTGTCTGTATCCCAACAACCTCTGGTACCGGTTCCGAGGTGACACCATTCACCATCATAACCGATGAAAAGACCAAAAATAAATATGCCATTGCGGACTACGCCTTTACTCCGACGATGGCCATAGTGGATCCGGACCTTGCAACGACCATGCCCCGGGGTCTAGCTGCCGCGTCCGGCATAGATGCTCTGGTGCATGCACTAGAGGCCTATGTATCAACCATGGCCTCTCCATTCACTGATGGGTTGGCCCTACAGGCCACAAGAATGGTATTTTCTAATCTAGAAAGAGCCATAAATGAAAATTCTCCGGAGGCAAAGGAACAGATGCACTATGCGGCAAACATAGCCGGTATGGCTTTTTCAAATGCATTCCTTGGAGTCTGTCATTCCCTTGCCCATAAGTTGGGGGCAAGATTCCACATACCCCATGGAATAGCCAACGCCTACTGCATTTCTCAGGTGATAAGATTTAATAGTAGCGAAAAACCGGCTAAACAGGCTGCCTTTGCCCAGTACAAATACCCATTTGCCGGTGAGAAATATGTTCAGGTTTCTGATTTTATGGGGTTTGGTGGTAAGAGCGCAAAGGAGAAAATTGATAATCTGATAGGGAAGATTGAAGAGCTAAAGGCTGCTATTGGGATAGCCCCATCCATAAAGGCTGATCCGAAGAATACGTTTAGGGAGAAGGAATTCAAAACATCCGTCGATGAAGTTGCTGAGAGAGCCTTTGACGACCAGTGTACAGGTTCAAACCCCAGATACCCCCTCATAGCCGAACTGAAACAGCTCCTGCTATATGCCTACGAGGGCGAGTACAATTTTGAACTATAGAGATCCGGAAAGAATATTTTCGACACCACCGGGAAGTGATTTTGGCCCCGGGCAGAATCATGAGCTGTTCTCGGAACGGGCCAGAACTCCAAATTCCTTTTTTGTGAAAACCAGTAGATAGCCGGATGCTAGAGCGGTCCCCAGAGCAGACGATCCCCCATAACTCAGAAATGGCAGCGTTATGCCTTTGGTGGGCAACAAATTTAGAGAAACACATATATTTATACAGGCCTGTAGGACCAGTAGAAAAATTAATCCATTTATAGCTAGGAATTCGTACTCGCTGTTTCTCTGTTTTGCCTTCAACATAGCTCTGATGGCAATATAGAAATAAACTAGCACTATCCCAAGGGCCACTGCAAAACCAAATTCCTCCGCAATGGCCGGAAAAATAAAATCTGTGTGGATATCGGGAATGTGATTCTTTGTTTTTCCCTCCAGAAAACCTCTGCCAAGCCAGCCAGCGTTTCGATAGGCCATAATTGATTCTCTAACCTGATAGTGCGCTCTACCGATGTCTCTGGCGCCAGTTAGAAAATTTGCTATTCTATCTGACACGTGGGGAAAGGTTATATAGGTAATGGCAAACATAATTAGAAAGATGAGTAGCATGTAAATACAGTGTCTCAGTCTAAAGAAGTCCGTCATCAATATCTGTACCGAAAGAACAAGGCTAAGGAGCAGAAATGTGCCTACATCGGGCTGCCTGAATATCAGTAAAATGGCCGCAGGGCATACGAGTAGAGGAACTAGCAGTGTTCTTGGCTCTGCCGTTCTAGAAAATTTATCTAAAAAGTGAGCGGAGAATAGAATGAAAAAAGGCTTTGCAAACTCTGACGGCTGTATCGATATACCCGCTATGTACAGCCATCTTCTGGCCCCCTTTGTATGGAAACCAAAAAATGGTACTAGTACCAGTAGAATCAGGCTGGCATAGAACAGTAAGAATGAGCTTCCTCTGGCCATGTGACTGCTTACATTTGCCACAAGGAATGTGATGAGAATCGAAGCGACAGAGAAAATTATGTGGCGCTTAAAAAAATAATAGTCACCTAGTCCTATCCTTCGAGCCACCGGAACGCTGAAGCTGAAGCTGAACACACAACCCAGAACCATCAGAAGAACAAATGAGAAAAATAATTTTTTATCTATCGAAAACCAGTTCCTCTGAAGGAGTATTAACTTATCTCTAGTGAACAATTATTGTTTTTTTAATTTGAATAAAATAGCCTGCAATACAAAAGTTACAGGTTTTGAAACTACATTTCAATAGGATCAATTTAGCACATCCGGTTGTTTTCCGGTTCCCAGGAGGAGATT
>JAITBB010000045.1 GCA_031283795.1 Rickettsiales bacterium | reverse complement strand
CCCTCGGGGGCAAAGCCAAGGCCACATTGGCCTATGTTTGCTCCGTTTTGAATCACAACGTTCGTACCCACCAGAGCATAGGATAGAACAGAGTTCGGACCCACATAGGTCCCCTCGCCTATTCGGCAGTCATGGTTGATCGTCACATTGGCACAGATCTTACAGCCGTTTCCAATTCTTACGCGTTCTCCAATGTAGACATTTGGTTGAATTTCCACATTTGAACCAATTTCTGCCCTAGGATCTATCCAGGCGCTAGCGGCCACAGACGGTCTCACCAGAAACTGGGGCACAAAATACAACTGGTCCAGAATTTTCGCATAGGCAAAGTGCACATTTCCTACCACTACCGGCTTCACCCTCTCTGGAACCAGATGTACATTTTCTCTAGAGACAAGACAATACTCGGCCTTTGTATTCCTCAGATCCTCAATATACTTAGAATTCAGAAAGAATGTTATGTCTCCACCTCCGGCAGCCGACAGAGTTTCAAAGCCAAATATTCTACCACTTCTGTCGAGCACTCCGGCATTCTCCACCCCTAGGAGGTCAATGACTTCCCCAATCGTCATGTATTCACGCTTTCTAAGAAAAAAGCCACGGGATACATCCGACTTCCATCCTCCTCCCTCTAGCTGTAGAATTTTTTGCACATAGCCTGTATAATTTTCCAAGGATTAGACCAGGAAAAATTAAAATATCAAGCCTGCTACGATAATATTGGGGTTACCTCCATTTCCGCCTCCATCTTCCATCTTCACAACCGCCCCTAGATCATAGCCTTTGCGGGAATCGAAACTGCTGGAGAGAATGGCCCCAGCAGTCTTTATACTTCCTTGACCGCCAAATTCCTCTATCCTAGGAAAAAACCAAAGAGAGTCGTCTATGGACGTGATTAAAACTATACAAAAACTGGTATACGAACAGCTATACGGCAGAGATTTTGGAGCTGATGTTGGAGTCTATTCCTGTCCTCCTAGAGAGGTTGGTTTCCCATATATATTGATATCTATGGAGGAATCCGAAGCTGGTCAAAATTTTGGCTATGACGCTGTGATAATGAAAATGAAAATAAAGGTTCTTGATAGAAATGAAAATAATATACGAATTCTGGGAATTTCTGGTAGTGTTCTAGAAGAAATTACCAACCTAGGTGGGATCAGTTTTGAGAATCTCAGAATTGTCAGCATATTTTTCACTGGAAGTGAATTGAAGCTGTACAGTGAAATAGATCCAACCTGGAGTAACGAACTGGATTTTAGACTGCTCGTAAAGCGAATCATTTTTCAGTAGAGGCTGTGGCTGGAATGGGAATCCTGTGGCATGAAAAAAATCTACGTAGATGAGGAATCTGCCAATGAACTCGGAAGAATCAGGAAAATTATCGGCATTATCATTGGATCTCTAGAGGAAAAAATCAATGCCATCAGGGAAGGCAGAGTTATAGAGGGAGAAAAGGATTTCGCCGACACACTACTGGGAGGAAACGAAAATATCCTCTCAGCCGTCTATAGACTAGGTAATCTAATGATAAAGCTGTACAGTTTTGAAGCCAAAGGCCAGAGTGGAGAAGAGAGTACTCCTCTGGAGGACATAGATCTGGAAATAATGAAAAATTATCTTGAACTGGCGATAGACAGAAAATCGGAATTGGACGGAAAAAGATAGCCTCCAGAGATAGGAAACGGAATGGGAGATGCTCTGGCTATTGGATCATATCTGAGCGCCCTTCCGTCCCAAAAAGTGTTTTGATCACTAGGGTAAAGCCAGAGGAATCCGGGGTAAAAGTGGAGGACACGATAGACTCCCTCGGGAGAGTAGCCTATCACAGCAGATCGATCCGGGACTCATCGCCTCTCATCATCCGGAACTATGCGGATATGAATACCTCTGTGAACATAGAGAGGACGGCAAACCTCTGGCAAATTTCCCTAGGAGATCGCCGGAACCATCTGCAAAAAGTGGCTCGGAGAAATGGAGGAACAAGAACTGAACCAGGAACATACCGAACAGAACTACAGTATGGGAGCATACACTCCCTGACTAGTTATTCAGATACGTCTGGAGCTCCTCTATCGTAGAACACCCCTCCACCTGGCTAGTGAACAAATCGAATTCGGAGACATTGGTATTATGAAATTCCATGAAGGCTGTCCTCTCCTCCTCCGTACCATATACTCCAATGTTACACTGCTTATGCAGTGGGTAGTTGTCGTAGAACAAACGCTCCAGCTCGGTCTGCTTCTCGAAGATTATGCGCTCCTTGAGTTCGGCAATCTTGTCATTTGCCGGCTCATTTCCTGAAAAATACAGCTTTCCATCGTGACCTCTGACAACCTCGTTGGTAGTTTCTACACTGTTGTTGCCAAATTCAAATTCAGCTGCGGCTACTATATTGTTCTCACTGTCTAGCTCTATAAACATATTTTATTTCCTCTCTAATTACCGTTGGAATAGTGAAATGTAAGTGTGATAACAGTCTGGTATGAGTACGTATACTGTATAACATCCCCGGCTGAGCAGGGTATCACCACTGCTACATATTGATTTGCCTTTGGAATGACATATTGAATGCTCATATATTGCGCCGTGTTATTCTGTAGTTTACCAACGGCATTATCTGAACTGGCTTTAAGTAGTATATTCACCCAGCCATTGGCCACGGCAACATAATTACTGGAACTTGCACCGGCAGTTAGCTCTACGCATCTATTGGAGGGCGAAGCCAATTTACAAACCAATTTCTTCGCTGTCGTTGACAAATTGCTTAGATCCTTGTCAACAAGGTTTGACAGCGTGTCACTCTTATTAGCAAACTTCCCATTATCGTAGACAAGCAGGTCTCCGACCTGAGGGTTATTAAAACTGAAATTAAGACTAAATACACCCTCCTCGCCATTGCTGGTATTAACTACAGCTTCACTCCAGTTTTCGTTGAAAACGTAGAGTTTGCTAAGAGCAATATTCCAGATGAGTTGTCCGGAAAACGGCGCTATGAATCTCCAACCATTATCGTAGAAGGCTATGGAGTTCTCTCTATCTAAAAACCCTCCCGTTGGTTCCAGGCCAACCAGATATCTATCGCCTATAGATGGCTCCGGAGGCGGTTCATTGACTACTCCTTTGACACCATTGTGTAGGAGATTGTCCAGAATAATAAGAGCCTCATTATGAGTAAATTCCTTGCCGGACTGATTGGGAACCAATAGAGGAAGCTTCAGGTTGTTTGTAAATTCCATTTTGTATGTTCCTGAAAATATCCCCAATAATTACACTGATCTCTGGAAGAGGAAGTACTAAAATTTCCGGGTCCTATCACCTCCGGATATCACTGCTCCTTTGGCCAGTAGCGTTTTAGCGATTGTAAGCACAAAGACTCTACCAACTCCATTTTCCTTGAGAATTTTGGCGCACTCATCAACGGTGGAGCCAGTCGTGAACACGTCGTCGACTATCATAATGTTTTTATCTCTGATAGACTCCATATAATTCTGATTTATCCCGAAGGCCAGTCTGAGGTTATTCCTTCTCTTCCTAAAGTGCAGAGTTGTCTGGGCCGCAGTATGTCTCCTTTTTGTCAATAGGTCTGGGATACATTTGATTAGGGTTTTTTCCGAAATTTCTCTAGCCAGGAGAAGGGTCTGGTTATAACCTCTCCATTTTAGCCGCCTTATATGTATTGGGACGGGTACCAGAATATCTACAGCACCTCTCAATGGCTCCAATCTTTTCAGCAAAAATTTTAGAAAAAATTTTGACAGGAATGCCTGTCTTTTAAACTTAAATCTGTATATGGCTTTGGCTATGGTTCTGTTATAGACAAAAACGCTCAGAGATCTATCGAAACTATATTTCCCCCTCGAACAGGCAGCACAAAGCATATTTCTGTTACAGTTTGGATCCAGCGGCTCTCCACAAGCTAGACAGCATGGTTCTTCGATAAAGGAGAGATTTGCCCAGCAGGTGGAACAGAAGGAATCATCACTGGTTATCGTTCTACAGGACGGGCATCTATGGGGATACAGAATATCTAAAAATGCTGAAAAAACTCCCAGTATCAGTTCTCTAACCCTGCTTTCTAATTGTTTCAATATCACTAAACTTTATTTTTTCCTTTGCAATTTCTATCACAGATTTCTCGGCCTCCTCATAGGGAACCTTCCTAATTATGGCGTATTCCGATGCTAATCTATATATGGCAGCATCGTAGATACTTCTCTCACTGTAGGATCTATCGGCCTCTTCCACATCCCTTACCAGATCCCTGAGAACCTCCGCCGTCTGGAACACATCTCCGGAATTTATCTTATCCCTATACTCCTTGGCCCTTCTACTCCACATCCCCTTGGATTTTTTTGTGCCACTCTTAAGCACTTCAAATACCTTCTCCATTTCCTCCAGAGTTGCTAGCCTTCTGATATCCCCATTCTCCTTGAACTTCATCGGAACGCTGAGAGTTAGTTTTTCCTTCTCAAGAAAAAGAATCAAACACTTGGTATCTATACCAGCAACCTTCATGTCCTGAATATCTACAACCCTAGCAACACCATGCGTCCTATAGACACAGTAGTCATTAATTTTAAAAGAGAAGCTCATATCCACACCTCCTCAGAAAGGTTGTTTTTAATAAAAAATATCTTAGCCTGAACTGTAAGCTATTTTTTGATTAAATCAAGTAGTATTTGTACCGTTTTAGGGTAGACGAACATAGTGAGAGAGACTATTTTGAAATCTTACCGAAATTATGTGGAGAAACTGCGGAGAGAGGAGGCTATGTGGTGGCTACTACTCGCATCCTCTATATCCACGAGCCTTCTACTCAGCACCTGGAATGGATACAGGCGCGTGGTGGTCAGTTCCGCCCCGCTTCTGGAGACCTCGGGAACCCGCCAGAATATAGCCTACGATCTGACCGCCGTTGGAACGTCTAGCGGTCTTGAGAGTAAGAAATACAGATTGCGAAATGGAGAAAATCTTTTTAACTTGCTTATCCACGATCTGGGGCTTTCACGGGAAAGTGTCGTTTCATCTCTGGAGGCTCTAAAGAAAATATTCAGCGTGAAGCGTCTCAAGGTTGGTCAGGAAATTTCTATCAGGTACAGAACGCGGATTGGCATTGGAGCCAATGAGGTCCTAGACACAAGGATGGATCTGGAAGAGTTGAAAATTCTAGACGATCAGAGTTCTGTAGAGATTGTGGTGTCAAGAGATCCAGATGGGAACTACCACTCCAGAAGAAACAAGATTGGAACAACAACGTACTACGACAGATTTTCTGTGGAGATAGAGAGTAACCTGTACTCAGATGCCATCCTTGCCGGTGTTCCGGCGGATGTGGTCATGGATCTAATAAATCTCTATAGTTTTGATATAGATTTTCAGAGAGACATAAGAACAGGTGACAAACTTGAGATAGTGTTTGAGAGTCAATTCGTGGAGGCAACGGGCAGGGTCAGGAGTGGGAATATAATTTATGCCAATCTGAATGTGAATAGGGCAAACCATAGAATGTACAGATTTAACCACAATGGTCTGAACAATTATTTCGACGAGAACGGACTGGGCATAAGGAAATCCCTCCTTAGAACTCCAATAGATGGTGCCCGCATAACATCCGGCTATGGGAACAGAAGACATCCGATTCTTGGCTACACAAAGGCCCATCGTGGAGTCGATTTTGCGGCTCCCATCGGTACTCCGTTCTATGCGGCGGGAAATGGAGTTGTAACAAAAATCATTTCCGGCTGCAGAGAGAGAGAAAGGCACTGTGGTGATGGCTATGGTAACTATATAGTCATAAGACATAACAGTCTCTATAGTAGTGAGTATGCCCACATATCGAGAATAGCCAAAAACATCAGAGTCGGCTCTAGAGTTAGACAGGGTGAAGTTATAGGCTTTGTTGGAAATACCGGTCTGGCAACTGGTCCGCACCTCCACTATGGACTTATCCATAGAGATGTTAGAGTAAACCCAGCTAAAATAAAGCCTGTGTCCTACGTTAAACTAGGAGAAGACGAACTCTCCAGATTTTCCCAGGAAAGGAAAAAAATAGACAATTTTAAAATCTCCAATCCGAGCGGTGGGAACAGGAATGCAGACAGTGCCAGAGGAGAACGGAAAACAGCAGCGGCTATGGGGAACAGCACACGAACCAGAAGGTTGAGAAATCGCAGGCGGGGTACCACACACCGGGGAAGGAAAGGCTAGCTAAGATTTATACCCTCTGATCGCTCTCTAGGCAAAGAGCGAAGAGGTTAGGCTGGCGGAGCCCATGAGAACCTCGCAGAGTCCTCCAACCCTTGTGGTATTGCCCACTATACTGGCGAACTGAACTCCGCCCACAATCCCATCCTCGTATTCCATATGATAGGGGAACAGAACGTTAAAGGAATTTTTATTCATTTTCTCTCTCCAGTAGTTGGCTATCGGCAGAGCCGAACTGCCGCAGGCCAGATCTTCGTCGAGATTGTCGTGGGGCACAAACACTCTCGTCTCGAAGTCAAAATATTTCTCACTACTCCTAGCCGTTGTGCAGAGATTTCTAACCTCCAGTCTATCCAAAATGTCCACCAGAGCCCCAAAATCTGGTCTTAGGTTCCTCATGAGAATATTATCCTTCACTATAAATATCAGATCATTGAGCTCATTTGCTCTAATCACCTCCTCTATAGAAGAATTCCCTAGATGCAGACACTCAGCTATAAATTCTATGCCCTCCCCCTCTCTGTTTACTCTATCATAATCATAAACCTTCTGCTCCAGAAACACCTTACCTCCGTTCTCCACCCTGGCTACAATTAGATTGCTATCTGGTTTAACCTTGAATGGGGCAGTGTCGAAATAAAAATTTATTCTATGGGTCCCAAACAGCTCTCTCAGTAGAAAAGCCGCGGCCATGGTGGCGCTTCCGCACATATAGGCCTGGGATCCATCCAGATTATAGTGGAATAGATCGTAGTCCGCCACAGAGCCAATCCTCTGTTTGATAAAAGAGGCCATGGGGTAGTTTTCTCTAATCCCCAGCTTCGACATCGTCTCCCTAGAAAATTCCTCTGTGCTACTGAGTAGAAATATGCTAGAGGGATTACCCGAAACGGTTTTCCCGTCGAGGGTCCCTTCATGGGAAAAAGCAACACATTTATAATTCAACATCTTTCTCTAGAGGAAGATTCGTTACAGTGTGCACCTAGGCTAGGAATCTGGCGGCTTAAAGTCAATATATTCTCCGGTCCAGGATACTGCCCAGCAATTCATGATTATTTATAAAATATCCTTGATTTTTCTTCGTATGTCAAAAAATTTTTCTCTGGCTTCTCTGAATACAATTTGTGCGCACAGGACTGGAAATTTTGCCGTCGGTACCCGCAAATAACGAACAGTACCCAGAAATATGGGGACGCCTGGCTAGGAGCCATTTTTAGAGATTGCACCATAGCTACTGACTATTTGCAAATACAGGTGATGGGTAAATTCGATTTTAAATGCCCGGACTCAAGTTTATTGGCCCCCTGGTCTTGCCAGGAGTAATGCTACTAGGATTAGCGTCCGCAATTGAGTTGTTCTGTTGTTCTGCTGCGTTTGCTTTTTGGAGCGCTGCTACCGTCTCATTCTTCTTCTTTTCAGCTTCCTCTTCCCGTCTTTTTCTGACCTCCTCGGGTATTCTCTCCTGTATAAAACGCCTGGCCTCATCCGCGCTCAGTTCGTCAGCCCATACATCCCCCACTCTCTTTTTCTTCCTGCCGATTAGAATGTTCGCCATCATCTCAGAACGGAACTGGGCAGGTTCCTCAATTTCGCTGTTTGTCTTGGCAGTCTTTGTTGTCCCATCAGGAGTTCTCTGTTTTAGTCCTGGAATTCCAGCTATTTTCTCCTTTGTTACTGCTTTTGTTGATTTTGTTGTATTTCTATGAAGTATGAGATGAGAGGCAATATCTTCCATGGGCTCCAATACATCCGTCTGTAAATTTAAATCATATTTCTTGGAAGAACCATGCTCAAATTCGCCGGGACCGTAGAATACCGGAACAACACCACCCCCGTCTTTTTTTTCGCCTATCCTTACAGCCAAAGCCTTTTCCATACTTACCAAGTTCTTTTCCTCTGGAGTTTGTTCTCCTTCGGCATCAAGTCGTCGCATATTGGCATTATATTTGGCTGATCCCGCTAAAAACACCGGCAGTTCATTGTTAAAAAATACATTTCTCGCATTTATAACATCTTCCTCCTTGGGAACATCTCGATTCTGTCCATATTCTATTCTTACATTTCCCAGTTTGTTTTCATCTATAGATTCTACAAATATCTCGCTTAATATTTTATCATAGGGAATATGCCCTTGGCCCTCACATTCTTCACGTAATTCATTAAAAAAAGCACTTTCTTTAAAATTCTCATCATCAATATACATTCTAGTTATAAACCATAGATGAGAAAATAGACAAGAGGAATTATCATCTATATACTGACTGTATTCTTCATTTTCACTGATGTCTTTGAGACCCCAATTTGTCCATAATGCAACATCATTCCTTTTTCTATCATTTGAAGCTAGAGGCAGGAAATCAGAATCCCTGAATTCTTTGACAAAATCTCTTACATTTTTCACGAAATCTTCTTTATTTTGCGATTGTTCCATTTTATCTCTTAGATCATTGTAGGACTCACAGTCTTTAATTATTTTTTCGGCTTTTGTTGTTGTATCGTCTTTTCCGCATACACCTTCAATAACCTTTCTTAGTCTACTAACGTCTTTTACTCGATTGAGGAGAAAGACACATTTTTCCTTCACTATATCTATATCAAGTTTGTAATATTCCCTCAGTTCTTGCTCTGACTCTGATAAAAAATCTGCAAAATCAGAAAATCTGTAAAACCCCCTCATATCTTTCGTCTCATCACACAGTTTTTCAAGTTCGCCCCTAAATATCTTTTCAAATTCTTCCCTAGACTTGATCTTAGATCCAGTGTTGTCTTTTAAATTTTCCTCACCCATATCGTATCCTCAGAATTGTTAATAAACAGCAGCCACTTCTCTGGAATTAAGGGACCTATCGGGGTATATAACGTCCTAGACTGCTTTATAGTCATTGTTTTTTCATAAACTTTCCCTGATCCCTCGCTGTATTTCGTAAAATACCTTCCAAATATCCTCGAGGTGTCTTTTGGTTAGTTTAGGAATAATTTTTTAAAATATCAAGAATATATACATAAAAATGTTATTGCCCTCTAATTTTAATCCTTTAGCACGAATAAAAACTGGCTATATAAAAAGCAGTATTTCTCCGGGCAAATAGAGATGTGCTACTATCCAACCCAAAAAGGTACAGTTCACCGTTCCTCCGGTATAGACTATGGTCTAGCTGAGAATATCAGAACTCCAAGGCAGTATGTTTTCATGGGAAGACAATCGTTGACAGGGGAATTGGATAGCAGATAACCTAGTATATGGTTGGCGAAGATGAAAATAAGAAATGGAGGGTGACCTCGGTTCAGAACTATCTGGCCACGAGGTTGGTCAGCACATTTGGGACCAATAGGAATTCCCCCATAGGCTCCTTTGAATTCTCGGCTTGGAACGGTGGATAGTCCGGAGATCTCTCTGGACTTGACAACCTCCTAGAGGTCGACTAGGTTTATCTCTAGGTGTTAAACGGCATATCACATGGCAACAGTGGATGAAATAAGGGAAAAATTTTTAGAATTCTTCAGATCTAAGCAGTTCCTGATAGTCGGTTCATCAAGTCTAGTCCCGAACGATCCGACTCTACTGTTCACAAATTCCGGCATGGTGCAGTTCAAAAACTACTTCAGTGGTGTGGAGAGACCAGAATGCCCTAGAATAGCAACGGCACAGAAGTGTGTGAGGGCCGGTGGAAAACACAATGATTTAGACAATGTTGGCTATACGGCACGCCACCATACATTCTTTGAGATGCTCGGAAATTTCTCCTTCGGGGACTACTTCAAGAGAGAGGCAATAGCCTGGGCCTGGGAATTTCTGACAGGAACACTGGCCATAGCGGAGGACAGACTGCTGGTGACTGTCTACCATAGTGACAGAGAGGCCTACGACATCTGGCACAACGAGATTGGACTGGCCCCGGAAAAGATTATAAAAATAGCAACGAATGATAATTTCTGGGAGATGGGAGACATTGGCCCCTGTGGACCCTGTAGTGAAATATTCTATGACCACGGCGAGGAGATAGCTGGGGGACCTCCCGGCAGTGCCGATGAGGATGGGGATAGATATGTGGAGATATGGAATATAGTTTTTACTCAGTTCAATAAAAACGAGAAGGGAATTCTGGAGGAATTATCGAACAGGAACATCGACACCGGCATAGGCCTGGAGCGTTTAGCTGCCGTTCTTCAGGGAGTACACAACAACTACGACATAGATCTATTCAGGAAAATAATAGATAGATCCAGAGAACTGTTTGGAGATGGCGACATTTTTGCCCACAGAATCATTGCCGATCATCTAAGGAGCTCTGGTTTTCTGATCTGTGACGGGGTATTGCCCTCCAATGAGGGGCGAGGGTATGTCCTAAGGAGAATAATGCGAAGGGCAATGCTTCAGCTGCATAGACTTGGCCACAGGGACCTAGCTATGCACAAACTGGTGCCGTGCCTTGTGGAGGTGATGGGCAGAGCCTATCCGGAACTGAAGGAGCGCAGGAAATTCATAGAGGAGAGGATGGAGGAGGAGGAGGCTAGATTTGCGTCGACTCTGGAAAATGGCATGAAGCTGCTGGGAAAGAGAATAGATGGCACTAGCGGCAGTGTCCTCAGCGGCTCGGATGCCTTTGAACTCTATGATACCTATGGTTTTCCTCTGGATCTGACGGAGATCATTCTGGCAGACAGGTCTATGACGGTGGATGTTGTAGGTTTCAACGAGGCGATGGAGGAACAGAGAAAAAGGGCCAGGACTAGCTGGGTTGGTTCGGGAGACAGCGCCGGGGATAGCATATACCTAAAAATCGACGGAAAAACCAGATTTGTCGGCTACGATGCGGTCGAGGGCGAGGCCAGGATAGTTCAACTGATCAAAGATGGGGAATTTGTCGGGGAAATTCGTGAGAATGATCGCGCTGAAATCATAGCGGATTGCACATGTTTTTTTGGGGAAAGTGGAGGTCAGGTTGGCGACAGAGGAAATATTTTGTCGATAGATCCGAAGGGTGAAACCATCAGCACTATGGAGGTGGAGGACACAATAAAATCCACCAATGGCCTGATAATTCACAGAGGCCTCGTAGAGAGTGGCAAATTTATGGTGGGCGACAAAATCGGTCTCCATGTTGATGGAGCCAGGCGCGCCAGGATCACAGCTAATCATTCGGCTACACATTTGCTGCAGTTCGCTCTGAGGAATCTACTGGGCCAGAATGTTGTGCATCAGAGAGGATCCCATGTCGATGCCGAATCCCTCAGATTCGACTTCTCCTGCAATGGGTATCTGGATAGTGATATGGTCAGATCTGTCGAAGAAATTGTGAACGGCGTGATTCTAGAGAACAGTGAGACTAGAGTGGAAACCATGGACCTTCCGAGAGCCAAGGAAACCGGTGCAATCGCGCTATTCGGCGAGAAGTATGGAGATAGTGTGAGAGTTGTCTTTCTTGGCGCTCGAGATAAACCCATGGCCACAGAGGCGCAGCATAGTTACTGCTCTGTGGAACTATGCGGAGGAAGCCATGTGAAGAGGACTGGAGACATTGGCATGTTTAAAATAACAAAGGTGGAATCCATAGCCACCGGCGTTAGAAGAATAGAGGCCTGCACTGGTATGGCGGCGCTGAGGTATGTAAATGAGAAAATAGGCGTTGTCGATAGACTAGGCGGCCTCTTTAAAATTGGTCACGAAAAACTCCCAGAAAAGATCGAATCCCTAGTAGAGGAGAACAGAAAGCTAAAGCTGCAGCTCAGCTCCTTCGAAAAATCTAGACTGTTGGCCACGGTCTTCGAAGAAAGAGAAGTGAATGGAATTAGAATTCTCTTCAAAGACCTTAGAGGGAATGGAGCAAGTTCCAGAGACATAAAGCAATTTGTGGTTAGTCTAAGAAACACAAAATATAGTAAAGATACCATTCTGTCCACGCTATGTTCTGGCGAGTCGGGGAAAAATATTGTCATGATAACCCTGTCGGAGAATCTGGTTGGCAATCACAGTGCTGTGAATATACTGAAGAGACTGGGTTCAAACGGTGGTGGAGTGCCAAATTTTGCCACGGGTTCTCTAGAGAGGAAAATAGACATTGATTCTCTAGTCCAAGCCGTTTCGGAGAAACAGAGCTAATTCTGCCCCACACCACCACCGGAGCAGTCTTACGATCCACTCCGCTAGCATTCCCAGCGGGATTCCAAGCGGGCTAATGGTAGAAATTCAACTTATAAAACTATATTTATCACTCTCAGAGGAACCACTATTATCTTTTTAATCTGTTTGCCCTCTAGATATTTTCCAACGCCAGGATCACTCCTAGCCATAGCCACCATTTTCTCCTCTCCAGGGTCCCCGTTCCTAGGGACAGAGATTGTGCCCCTGAGCCTACCATTTATCTGAACAGCCACCGTGACCATTTCTTCCCTGGCAAGCTCCTCACTATAGCTTGGCCACGATGGGTCACTAGCCCCGGCCAACTCTAGCACTTCGGAACAGAGATGCGGAGCAAATGGACTGAACAACTTCGCAGCGATAACCATCGCCGAGAAGCGAGTCTGTTCATCACTAGCAGTTTTCACATCAACCCTTTCGATAAAATTTGTAAATTCCCTTATTCTAGCTATGGCTCGATTGAATTCAAAATTCTCCAGATTATAGGTCACGTCTCTGATGACCCGATGGACATATCTGGTCACCTCGCTATCCGAATCTAGGAAAAAGTCGAATTTTTTCCCATGGATCGACATCAGACTGTGGAATCTGTTGATATACTTACAGCAGCCCCTTATACCCTCCTCGGTCCATTCGAAATCCTTGTCAGCCGGACTGTCGGACATAACGAACACTCTCGCAGCATCTGTGCCGTAAACATCAATCACCTCTCGAATGTCAACGACATTCGATTTTGATTTACTCATTTTTACCACACCTTCACAGTCGAGTTCCTCTCCAGTGACTTCTCTATAGTACCGGCCCTCTCTTTCCAGCACCTCCTTTGGGTATATCCAGTCCTTTGTCACCCTACCTCTATAGGCTCTGTGACAGACCATACCCTGATTAAATAGACAATTAGCCGGTTCATCGATTTTGAAATAGCCACAGTCCCTCAAGGCCTTGGTGAAGAATCTGAAGTAGATGAGGTGCATTGTAGCGTGCTCTATACCTCCAATGTACTGGTCTACGGGGAGCATTTCTTCACAGAGTTTTGCATTGAAGGGCCTGTCCTCTGTCAGCTCCGGATATCTGAGAAAGTACCAGGAGGAATCCACAAAGGTATCCATAGTGTCGGTTTCCCTCAGAGCTTCGGCGCCACACTCTGGACACCGTGTATGCTTCCAACTCGGGTGGTTTTCCAGAGGGTTTCCCTTTCCAGTGAACTCCACATCCTTCGGTAGTTCCAGAGGAAGATCGTTGTCTCTCAGAGGCACCACTCCACATTTTTTACAGTGCACCACCGGTATTGGACAACCCCAGTATCTTTGCCTTGAAAAACCCCAGTCCTTTAGTCTGTAGCTAACCTTTCTAGTCCCTAGACCAAGCTGTTCTATTCTCTCTATGATTTTCTCTCTGGCATTTGCACTTCCCAAACCATTTAGAAATCTGGAATTTATCATCAGGCCCTCACCCTCGAAGGGCAACTCATCACACTCAATAACCTTTTTGATCGGTAAACCGTATCTCCTGGCAAAATCATAGTCTCTCCGATCGTGGGCAGGACAGGCGAATATTGCACCAGTGCCATGGTCCATAAGAATAAAATTGGCTATGTAGACTGGTAGATGTTGGTCCGGATCCAGAGGATGGGCAACAGTCAAGCCACTGTCTACGCCAATTTTCTCCATTGTTTCCAGAGCCTCTTCACCTACGATTGATCTCCGACAATTCTCGACAAAATCCGCAATCTCTGCATTGTCCTTCGATAGTCTTTCAGCCAGAGGATGTTCCGGAGATATCCCCACAAAACTAGCTCCAAACAGAGTATCCGGCCTTGTGCTGTAGACGGTTATTTTCTCGTCTCTAGCACCATCAATGCTAAAATCCACGAGGACCCCCTCACTTCTTCCAATCCAATTTTTCTGCATGATTTTGACCCTCTCTGGCCAATTGGACAGTTTCCCGTCTATGTCCTCCAGCAACTCCTCTGCATAGTCCGTTATTCTAAAAAACCACTGGTTTAGTTTTTTCTTTTCCACCACAGCGCCGCTGCGCCATCCTCTTCCATCGATAATCTGCTCATTGGCGAGGACAGTCTGGTCAACCGGATCCCAGTTAACAAAACTTTCCCTTCGATAGACAAGATTATTTTTTAACAGTTCTAAGAACAGTTTTTGCTGTTTCCCATAGTAGTCGGGGAAACAGGTGGAAAAGAATCTGGAAAAATCGTAGGAGAGTCCTAGTCTCTTCATGCTATCTAGAAAAGTACCTATATTTTTCCTGGTCCACTCCTCCGGGTGCAACTGGCGTTTTATCGCAGCGTTTTCCGCGGGCAGGCCAAAGGCGTCTGTCCCCATCGGCTGTAGGACGTTATAGCCCTGCATTCTTCTATATCTGGCGATAACATCTCCAATCACAAAGTGTCTGAGATGCCCCACGTGGAGTTCCCCGGAGGGATAGGGGAACATGGACAGAACATAGAATTTTTTACCCTGAGCATTGGGATCGAAGCGGAAGCTGTCTCTGTCTTCCCAATACTTCTGCCACTTTCTCTCCGTCAATCTGAAATCGTACCCTGTCATTGCGATGGTGCTGAACTTTTTTAGTAATTACACTCCTCCAGAGAAAAAAGTAAATGGTATTTTCCGGTCTCCCTGACATAATTTATTAGAGGCCATCTACTACTCACCTGACCATTGGCCAATCATTTAAAAATGGCTACTGCTCTTCATCTGAAGTCTTTCCAACTCATCCAGTAGCCACTTCATTTTGTTTCTCAGGCGTTGAAGTTGTCGCCTGGATTTTCTTATACTGGCATCGAAATCTCGTCTCAGACTTTCTATCGTGTACCCTCCCGCAGCGATAGTAGTCTGTCTATATGGGGCATAGCCAGGGCCGCCCGACTGGAGTCTCTGTATTACCTCTGAATTCGGTAGAACAAATGCCCTGACACGTGGCAGTTCGGGAGTCTGAGTTGGGTTGGTTAACCATGCCGGAGCTGCGCTAATTGACCGTACTAGGCGCCCCTGACTCTGTCTAGAACCAACGTGCTGCCATTCATCGGACGAACTATGTTGGGAATTACCGGTTCTAATCGCATCCATAGATTCGGTATCTGCTCTGTATGGGTATAGTCCATATGATCTGACCACTCTCAGCAGCATCGAGCTGGGTGAAACAGCTGAATCCGGAACCCGCTGCTCATCATCCATATCAAGGGAACTCAGTGTAGATTGCACAGATCCGCCATAGGTCGCATCTAATTCCGTTCCAATTTGCATCCCATTTCCCGGATTTGGTTGTTGCGCAGATGGCTGGCCAAATTGTCGAGAACCAACTCCATAGGACACTGGAGCACCAGTTCCACCTCTATTTTGGCCAGTGTAGGGACAAGTGATAATATGCACTTGCAGCAATTCCGAATCGACCGACATTGTCGAGGCAGATGGTGTGGCCGATTCTTCACCGACACCTGGAGTAGACTCTGCTGATGTGTCAGATCGACTCCATTCTGTTTCCTCGTCGCTACTCCATTCCTCAGTGGGTCGAGCCATCGAGGAGAATAGTGAGCTTATTTTCCTAAATCGTGATGGACTAGCGCTGCAACCCATACAGAGGCTGAATAGTATAAAAAATATTGATCCAGACCTCTTTGCAAATTTGCCCGTCGCCAGGACATACTGTCCACTAAACATAATAGCCTCCCTTTTACCTCTGCACTCTGTTTTTCCTAGACTCTAACGGTCTATAGGTGGAGTGCACCATAATTAGTGATCATTATATAGTAACTAAAGAAACTATGCAATAGGGCTTGTATTGGAGTTTACCCAATCCCCATTGAATACACGACTCTATCTAGGATCTAATAAATTTGAACCGGATGAGAGTTACTCCGGAGCCGAGAATCGATTCTTCGTTGGAGAAAACTAGTTCAGAGCCAATTCCAGCGCGGACTGAGAAAATTTCACACATCGAGCCCGGAATTCACATGCTGTTGACTATAACAAAGAACGACCTAGAGTAGCTTCCACTTTAGCCTAGAGGCTGTCAGGCCGAGGGAATGGTTATGTTTATAGAGATTAGAGAGATCGTATGTCAAGGAGCTGCTGTCTAACGAATATTGGGATTATGTCGGGCCACCGGGTGTCGCACTCGGAGAGAAAGACCAATAGGAAGTTTTTACCGAACCTACAGAGGATTTCTCTGCGAAGTGATGCGCTTGGCGTCAATATAAATCTAAGAGTCGCTACAAAGACGCTGAGAACTATAAATAAATATGGTTCTCTAGATTCATTTTTAGTCAACTTTGGCTATGGCAAACTTAGCACCTTCGGAAGAAGTCTAAGAAGAAAGGTCATAGGAAAGCTTGAAGATAGGAAGGAACTGGATAAGATCAAGATTAGCGGAGAGAAAAGGAAAAAAGAATCACAAGATAGCGAAAATCCTAATTCCTAGTCCCGTGGGAAAGATTCTGGTGGCCATGTCCGGCGGGGTAGACAGTTCTGTCACTGCCGCAAGACTGCTAGAGGCAAGTCGTGGGCCAGGGGGGCCACAGCCGATCGGAGTAACTCTCCGCATGGGCAGAAAATGTGATCAGCTGGCCATAGATGATGCCAGAAGAGTTGCCGAGACCCTTGGTATAGAGCATAGGGTTCTAGATGTCTCTGAGAATTTTGAGAAGAGGGTTGTTAAATATTTTGTTGACTCCTATGCCTCCGGGGAGACTCCAAACCCATGTGGTATGTGCAATAGGTACATAAAATTCAAAGAGTTGATCGGCCTTATGAGAAATATTGAAGCTGACAACATAGCCACCGGCCACTACGCTAGCATTGTTGAAAATCACGGTATCCATGAATTATGGAGAGCAGTCGATAGAACTAAGGACCAGTCCTATTTTCTCTCGACCATAGACTGCGATTTCCTGCAGTACATAAAATTTCCACTCAATTCGATGACTAAGACCGAAGTTAGAGAGTATGCCAGGAAAATAGGTTTGCATGTGGCCGATAAGAAAGAAAGCCAAGATATCTGCTTTATCGAAACCAACTACAGAGATTTTATATCCAGGAGATCAGAAAATTGTCAGAGTGGCCCCATAAAACACACTAGTGGTGAGGTCCTTGGCACGCACAGCGGCACGTTTAATTACACCATTGGCCAGAGGAGAGGTTTGGGCATATCCTATAGAGAACCAATATTCGTGGTGAGTATAGATAGAAAAACTAACACTGTGTACGTGGGCAGCAACGAGAGTCTCTATGGCAATACTCTGGAGATATATGGTATGAATACGCTCTCCGAGGTCGAAGAGGATAGAGAGTATGGTATAAAACTAAGATCCATCTGTCGGGAACAGAGAGGATCGCTGAGGCTACTGGGCGACGGTAGAGCTAGGGTGACTCTAACTCAACCGACCAGAGCGATAACCAGAGGGCAGCTCTGTTGCCTCTATGACGGTGACAAAGTGATCTGCAGCGGTTGGATAGCCTAGAGATCTTATATATAAAGATATTGGAGAACTAGTGAGGAAGGGAGTTTGAGAGATGTGACCGGAGAGGTCAGACCACTCAGAACCTACAATAAGATCAGACACTATGTTCAGAGATGTTCCGGACAGATCCTTAGAGACAGGGCTAAATTATTTGGTAATGGTTTTTCCAGCGGCTATTCGGAAGATTGTGAAATAGAGAATAACACCAGAGTAGTGGACTATTCCGCATCCAGATAACATGTTGAAATAAATTTCTACTATGATATCTAGTGTATCCAGAAATCTGAGTGAGTCCTGTTATGGAAAGTAGACTGTTCAAATTCTTCACGGTGATCGCGTTAGTATTGCTGACACCACAATCGGCCAGATCTAGTCATGTAGTCACCCATCAAGAACCTATTTCGACTGATGAAACAGGTGAAAGGGGTAACAATCTCGAAAAATCCCCATCCGGACAGGCACATGGAACTAATAAACTGCCAGATGGGGGCTCTAAAAACAATGATGTGAGTGCGGAAATTAACGCAAAAATGAAAGAAGCAATCCTTGAGTCGCTCTTAGAAAATGGGTCCCTTCCGGATGCGGGTAAATTTGTAACGCTGGGAACAAAAAAAATTTCAGAATCCAAGTACGAGTACAGTTTCGCTATTATTTCTGTGCAGAGCTCCTCGCGAGGGGATTCGGAAGAGAAAAATGGGAAAAAAAAGGAAGCGAAGAAGGAGAAAAAGGAGAAGACTAAAAAGGAGAAAAGCAGAAGAAAACGAGAAAGGAGAAAAGAAAGAAAAAGAATAGAGGAGGGGAATGACGATGAGGAGAATGATGAGGAAGAGGAAGAGGAAGAGGAAGAAAAGATAACCAAAGCAGGAAAAAAGAGGGAGAGAAGGAAAAGAAAAAAGATGGAAGAGAAGAGGAAAAAAAATGAGAATAGAAGAAATAGACAAAGGAAAAATCATTTGGTTCTGGAAAGTCCAAGGCAAGAAATGCAAACAGAAGAAGATAATTATGGCGAGGAGGAGCTAAGAGAGGAAGATTCGTCTAGGAACGAAATATCGTCCAGTCATATCGAAATGTTACAGCCTGGATCGAACGAGCCTAGAAGTAGAGAAAATACTCCTATTTCCCAACTCCCCACTATACCGGAGGATGGGGAAGGATCAACTGTGATTGGACCAATAGAAAATACCCAACCCTCCCCCTTTCGACAATTGACCGAAGAAGTTGACGGGGCTAGTGAGGAGAGAGAAGAGGGAGATAACTCCACTCGAGAGGATAGAGATGGTAGACAGGAGGGGAGAAACAGCTCCGTTCAGGAAGAGGATGATGGTATGGCGGTGATAGACATGATATTACAGACTCCGGACGATCCAAACTTTCCCAATTTCACTCCTGATAGCACTGGTATGATACTGAGTGTACTAAGGGAAATGGTGGATCCCCTGGAAAATAGACTACTATTCGGAGGACTTATCTACATACCACTACCACAATCCCGGAATAATTTTCCAACCTATCCAACCTACCCCCTCTTTGACTTTGACCATCCACCTCTCTGATTATCGATGGTCGATGAATAACGTATAGCAGATCTACTAGTGTCAGAGGGATTCAAGACGGCTCCTCTAGAGCCTTCCAGGAATATGTAGAACGACTTTGCGGTACCTGGCCCCCGGGAAGAATAGCTGGGAGGAGCCTTATACTCCTGGATCAATGCTAACTGGGGTCGTATTTTAGAAAATACTGGTTATCCATATAGTAGAGGATAAGTCTTTTCTCTCTGAAGAACTGGGTAAGTTCGTCCTCATAGCAGTCAAAGTACATCCTCATGGTGGCCATTCTTGTCGTTATCACCAGGCTCTCCACCTTCGTTAGGAAGTTGAAATTCTTGACGAGGTTTTTGATGAAAATAAATTCTCTGAGATTTGGAACGGGTATCAGAACGTCTATGTAATTAATAACTTGTTTTCCATCCTCTCTAGGACCTTCGACACTTTCTCTAACTGAAACCCTCCTGTTTATCTGGGTTTCTTCGATGGAGTTGAGCAGTTGCACAGAGGCCTTTTCCAACAGCGTGTCTACAGGGAGGCCCTCCTTGTTTATGTAGTTCAAAAACTTTTCATCGATGTCCTCGGCAGTGATTTCCTTCAGAATTACATCAACTCTGTCGGCCTCTCTATTGTATTTGGCTATGGCCAACATCACTACATTTGATGCATACTTCGACAGCAGAGTTTCGAAGGATGTGTAGTTCAAAGTCTTTATGTGTCTGTCCGTCAGCAGACCAGAGTTCGACAGCGAATAGTTATCAACTATAAAAATATCCTCGAACTCCTTCTCAAAGAATCTATTATAGGCTGCTCTGTACCAGGTATTTGAACTGTCCAGCACAGTAGGCTTGCTGCTTCCCTCACGTATAAAGAGAGGAATATACAGGATCACATCTTTGCATGGCTTCTTGCTCTTGATGCCTAGGTTTTCTAGGTTGTACCTAACAAATTCCCTATCAAATATCACTGTCAGAACACCAGAGTAGGTATTCTTGGCCATCACTTCCTCTGAAATTCTTATGCTGGATACCATATCGGCCAGAGCATTTTCGTTCACATACTTTGTATACACCGGATTTATCCCGATTTTACCAAATAAGCCCTTCAGGGCTCTTCGTTCCCCATCCTTTATAGCTAATTCTTTCGCTTCGTTAGTACTATTCGCCTTAGAATAGACTTTTATTCCATTAATAACATAGTTTCCGCCTCCCGTATTCGCGGCAGCACCAATCGCCCTCCCCCCAGGGCAAATAGCAGTGAACAAAATGAAAATGATCCACTTCCCGATCTTTTTTCTTACCATTTCTACTGAAAACCCCCTAGCCGACCAAGTATATTGCCAATGGGACTAGATGAAAAACAACCATTCACCATTTTACCCTCTGATTCCCGAAGCCTAGCTATGTGCAACCAATACCAACTAGCCTAACGGTATCTTCCCTATAATAGGTGTCAAGTACCAATCAACTAGAAAACTACCCTACTTCTTACTTCCCGGCTCCAATTCTTTGGCGTACCTCCACATATATGTCTATGAAGTGTCAAGTGCTGTGTCAGTGAAAAATGTAGAGCAACAAAGAGAAGTATAATAAACGGAGATGCTACTGCAACATTACTATAGATCATTCGGTCCCAACAAGGCTCCAGCAATGGGAAACTGATAGCGAGTGACTTACAGGATATTTTACGTTCAACCCGGCGCAGCAGAGATCATATCATATCTATGCAATTTATTCAATAATGTTGACTATTTAACTCATCAAATCTACACTGCGGAAGCAGGAATAGTCAGACTATTCCGACATGGTGGTGGGCCATTTACAACTTAAAAACTAGACCAGAGGAGGTTACATGGATCCAAGATTAGAAAGCGCGGGAGTTGACTATTTATGGCAGGCTATCAGACATAATCCTGATTTGTTTGGAGAGCGTCTGGGGAAGAGCCTGTATATAGACCCATCAAGGCATACTGTCAATGGAGAAAACATCACCATACTCGGTTGTGGCACCAGCGGTATTGTGTACAAAATATATCACGAAGAACAGTGGAAAGCGCTAAAGATAAACAGAAAATTGTGGGGGGGAAAAATAAACAATACTGCCCAAAATGGTGACCACATCGTCTTTGAGGCTTTCAAAGATGAAGACCTAAAATTGCTAGCTTTTCTGAGGATCTACCACTCAAGCCTAGGTGGAGAAGTACTACTGTCCGAACTGTGCGAAGATGGAGACTGGAGAAGAAAGCGACTTGACGATATAATTCTCCTAAAGAAAAATCTATTCCCTATCCTATCAAGTCTGAAGACACTACACGCTAGGAATATAGTTCACAGAGATATAAAACCACCGAATCTTCTGGTCAAAGAAGGAGGAAAAATTGTGATCGCTGATTTTAGCCTTGCGGGAAAGTGTGCTCCGGATGGCTCCGGTAAATGTGGCTATGCAACTTCCGCCTACAGAGCTCCAGAGGCATTTTTGGACAAAGATGGGGAAAAAAATTTGAAACTATGTGACTGCTGGTCTCTGGGAATAACACTCTGTGAAAAGATTTTAGGTCTGGGCGAGGAACAGAAATTCGATTGTGGTTTATATGGTAAATTCTCGAAACAATGTCTTGGAAATGTGATCACAACAGAGCTGGGTCTGTATATAGCTAGTGAGGCGATTGTGGACAATCCTAAAATGTGGAAGAAGTTTATCTCCGGCGAACTCAAAAAAGTAGTTCCCCCCGTTGGACAATTGCTCGAAACCACTATAATGAGCCTACTGAACCCGGACCGAAAGAAAGCACTCTCCATTGACGGTATACTTACAGAACTTAATAGGCTTTCCAATGAGAACGATGCAAACCGCGCAGAGTATGCGAGACTCTGCGCGAATAATATTGAATACGCTAGAGAGCCATGGCAGAAGAGAGAACAGGAGGAGGGAAGAAGACAAGATAGGGAAGAGGACACCAGGGCCGTATCCTCCGATGGCACACCACAGTGGACTGGCACTAATCCACCTAGGAATTCCCCAGAGGGGAGGAGAGAAAGATTCCCTGCCACGGCTTTCGATGGAGCGAGAACCACAGCAGTATTTAAGAGGAAAGAACAAATCTCGCAGCCTTCCGGGAAGGGAAGACCGTAGAAAACTAATCCCACGTAGCCTAATGGACTCCGGTACACAGGAAACTGCCAGTGAATGGCCTGTGAGGCGTCCTACGTTGCGTCTGGCATAATAAGAAAGCTAAAAAGGGGCCCAGAGTTCCATAATAATTTCCGGCAAAAGAGGAGTAACTCAGTTGCTATGAATTTATTATTATAAGTTATCAACCTATTGTATCCATCTTGACTTGGAATCATCTCTATGATACTATAGTAGATAATTTGTGAGTTTCTTTTCTGTGTCTAATAATAAATTTTGTTTTGGAGCCGTTTCTGTCGTTCTCCTTCTGTCGACTCTATTTTTCTGTTCAGAAGTTCTAGCGCAGGACTCTGACTCCGTGAATAAGTTTATGATCACTATGCCAAATGGGTACATATATACTGGCCTAATCAATTCCCAGGGAAAAGTTCAGTCCAGAAACGTGGTATACCCGAGAAAAATTATCGACATTCAGGACGGGATCCCGGAGTCAGACATGAAAAATATGAACTATAGGCTCGAAAATTATTGCACCTCTGAAAATGATTGCAGAGGGGATACTGCTATCAGTTTACAGGATGGTGTTCTGTGGAAGAAGAATAATATCGCCATATATCCGGACGGCCGCCTAACGGTACACTATAGCGAGCAAAATATGGCTAGCTCTGGAGTCAAGGATAGGGGAGAGCTAGTTCTGCCATGGGTTAAGGGATATAAATACCTGGGGGAACTTAGAGATGGGAAAATGGAAGGATATGGTATGCTCATACTGTACGAGCAAGTTGTCTACGAGGGACTGTTCAAAAACGATAAAATAGGCTTGGGGGAGACGGGGAAGTTCATTCTTTTGAAAAACAACTGGCGTGATCCGTCAAAAGTTGAAATAGACCCTGAAAGGGACGCA
>JAITBB010000076.1 GCA_031283795.1 Rickettsiales bacterium | reverse complement strand
AAATATTCAGCTCATAGAGACAACATTAACTTTTTGAACACATTTCCCCGTTCCTCAAAATTTTTGAACATGTCGTAGCTAGCCGCTCCCGGAGACAACAGTACCGTGGTACTTCTTAGATCATGGCTCCCTACTGCCCTAACCAAATCTTCAAAATTATCAAAGTATTCGGAAAAACCAGGAATATTCGCCATTTTCTTTCCGGTCTGACCAATAAGAAAGACTTTTCTAACATTATTGGCCCCCTTCAGAAAATCCGTAATTTTTGAGCAATCCTGTTGTCTGTCAAATCCACCAAGGATAAGAAATATATTCTCCTCTCCGAAAGTTTTTATTGCCTCGATGGTTGCTTCGGGTATGGTGGATATGCTGTCATCGACAAACTTTGTTCCAAGCTCACTGTCATTGTAGAAGATTTCCAGTCTGTGGGGCAGGGTTCTGAAGTCTCCCAAACCTTCCAGTGCACGGACCACATCGAGTCCATCCTCTCGAAAGACCGCCAACAGTGCGCAAATGTTTTTAAATATATGCAATCCCTGTATGTTACCGAAGGAATTGACGTCAATTAATTTGTCTTTGGCATAGCATAGAAAATTTTTCTCCAGATGAAATGAAGCTTTGTCGTTAAAAAAATATTTGTGTTTAGATTTATCAACATAGCCAGAGGTTATCGGGTCATCACCGTTGACAAAACATTTATCACTATATTCCACTATTCTGAGCTTATCTCTGAAGTAATTTTCATGACTCCTGTGCCAATCTATATGTTCTGGAAATAGATTTAGCAGTATGCCATAGTCCATTCTGTACATGATATTTTTCAGCTGGCAGCTGGACAGTTCCAGTATCAGATAATCATAGCTATCCAGAGAATCCACGGCCCCAAGAAATGGGATGCCAATATTTCCCAGCATTGTTGCACTAAGTCCCAGGAATCTCAGCATATTTTGGCAAATTGCCGTTGTTGTGCTCTTACCTTTGGTTCCCGTTATGCCTATGATCTTAGGATTTTTTCTACCATAGGCCTCTGCCAGTAGTATATTCAGCGTTGATGTCAGGACAACGCCTCTGTTCTTGAGAATTCCCATTTCATCCCTATAGGATGACACCCCCGGAGATTTTATCAGCACATCGAAGCTCTCGGCTAGGATCTGTTTCTCGCCGATGAACCTCACCCCATCAATTTTTTCGCCGAGTGCCGTACCGGAGGCGACAATTATTTCCTTTCCTATGCCGCGCCTAAGTAATAGATCCGAGGCCGATCTACCCTCAAGCCCATAGCCCCAGATTAGTATTTTTTTATTCAGAAGATCGTTAATTCTCATTCTACAAACCAACCATAAAAAAAATTACCCGCCATTTGCACTACCCGGTGCCCACGGCAGCTCTCCCAGACATACTACAGTCTCTCCACTATAGAATCCAAAATTCGAAGGTATTCCACTGGAACTCTAATGTTGTTGTCAGAAACTTCAATGTAATTTCCGTCGACCAGATATCCATAGCCATCGGCCAATAGCTCCCTGAGGCTACCGGATTCAAGAGCCAGGTATTTTTTTACATTGTCTATTTTTATACCATTCCTCAGGCGTAGACCCATTAGCAGAATTTCTTCGACGGTTTCCTTTTTAGTTAAACACGCCAGAGTTTCACGGCCGTGGCCGTATTCCATAGCACTTCGCTGCCATTCCACCGGATTTTTCAGATTCACCATGGCAGTTCTTTCTCTCTGGGCGTCAACGAATGTGTCACAGAGGCATAGCCTACTGTGGGCTCCGGCACCGATGCCCAGCCATTCACCACTGTTCCAGTAGTTCAGATTATGAAGACACTCATGGCCACCTCTGGCATAGTTTGAGATTTCATAGAGAGGAATGCCTCTGGAGTCCAAAAATTCACCAGTTATCTCGTACATCCTGGCTGCCCCATCGCCCTCCGGAGGCCTAACACCCCTTCTATGAAACTCAGTTCCGGGTTCGATGGTTAATTGGTATAGAGATAGATGGTTTGGGGAGAGGGTTGCGGCCTCCTCCAGCTCCTCCAACCACCCCTGGATTTTCTGGCCCGGTCTAGCATATATCATATCTATGGAATAATTACCCCCAAAACATTTTTGCGCCATATCTATAGCCGCCAATGCCTCTATTCTGCTGTAGGTTCTCCCAAGAAATTCCAGAGACCGATCATTCAAGGATTGGATACCTATGGATAGCCTGTTGATCCCAATGGATCTGAATTCTCTGAATTTACCAATCTCAAAGGTTGTTGGATTAGCCTCCAAAGATATCTCTGCACCATCGTTCAGTCTAAACAGTTTGCCTATCCAATCGAGAATGATCCCGAGAAACTCCACGGAGGCCAGAGACGGCGTTCCGCCGCCAAAAAATACCGTGTCTACGGTTCTGCCACCGAGAATTTCAGAATAGTGGCTAATTTCTCTTAGATAGGCCTCAAGAAACTCAGACACATTAAACCCATCCACCCTATAGGAGTTAAAGTCGCAGTAGGGGCACTTGGATCTACAAAACGGATAGTGTATGTACAGAGAAATATTTTCTTTCATATGGCAAGCTCAGCTGGCTAAACTATGGTAGAACGCTATGCTAGTTCGGGTGTATGATATGTAAATAGTGGGGATGTTTTTGTATGTGCCGTCCGTCACCCTAGATGAACAATATGCCCACCCCCAGCGACCCATCTCCACCAAAAATTCCACGGGCTGCAGCTATTCACTATAACCCACCAGTGGTATAGTTTCTTTCCTGTGTTTTGAGCATTTGTATCCGAATTCCTATGCCCGTCTTTGAGTCTAAAAATCAACTCCATCTCTATCAATTCCACTAGAACTATGATCAATCTCTTCTTCCGCCACAACCATGTTTACTAATTCCAATCCTGCGTGCTATGTGCCTTCGCCTGACTTCGTATGGGCCCAGGCAAATTTTCCACAGCCCCCCCTAGAGGAGGGCTCATATTTAAAATCATATGAAGTTTGTATTTTCTCCAT
>JAITBB010000051.1 GCA_031283795.1 Rickettsiales bacterium | reverse complement strand
CTAGTCCAGAAATTTCAGCTTCTATCTCAAAGCTGACAAATGGGATAAAGAGAATTGGCTGTAGCTCCCTCTAGCTATGTCTAAGGAGGAAATACATGTTGCTCTGGCCTGCGACGACGCCTATGCTTTCTACTGTGCGGAAACCATAGTATCCATCCTGCTTAACACCAGAGATGAGAACGTCTTCTATAATTTCTACATTATGCAGGATGGTCTACTGGAGGAAAATAGAAGAAGAATAGGCAAACTAAAGAACACCGTAAAGGACTGCAGCATAGAGTTTTTGGATTTATATTCGAATGGAGTCGCCGCCTTTAGAAATCCGATTTTCTATAGGCTAAGGCTTGCCTCTCTGCTGCCCAAGCTAGATAAGGTCATATATACGGACTGTGATGTAACATTTCTGAGTGGCCTAGAAGATATATGGCACGAGGACATAGGTGAGCACTATAGTGGAAATTGTGTTGATTGGAGCAGAGATAGAGAAAGGATAACAAAGTATTTCTCTGAAACCTGTGGAGTGAGTGAGCATGACTATCCCTTCGGGGATCGCGAAATTTACTTTAACTCTGGCTTTATGGTGATGAATTTGGCAAAAATAAGAGAAGATGGTATTGAGGATAAATCTGTAGAATGTATAGAAAAGTACCCAAATCTTATATACGGAGATCAGGACATCATAAATCTAGTCTACTATGGTAAAATAAAGCCTATCAGCTTTGGATGGAGTTTCCTGATCTCCTACTATACCACCAAGAGGAGTAGGATAAGAATAAAGAATAGCAGCCTACTGGCAGATCTTAGAGATAGTGCGAAAAACCCAAGGATGATACATTTTATTGCCAACAAGAAACCAACCAATATCTATAAATCAATTTTCCATATTCCTTCCTACCGCATTGTTAATAGATATAAAAAGATTTTTTGGAAGTATGTAGCACACACCGATTGGCAGAATGAAAGGACCTATAAAACCATATATAAGTTTCCACTGGGTTTTCTTAATCACTGGAAAATATAGGGTTAAGGTTATTCAAAGCCTTTCAGCAAGTTTTCTCGAATACCTAATTCAACCGTTTCCGTTGGCGAAGTTAAGTCCGGATCTGTTTTTGTTTGATGTTTTTGCTTCTCTGGAATTCTCCACCTGCTTCCCCAGTGCCAGGATCAGCTCCTCCAGACCAAAGCTGGTGGCACAGGATAGTGCATAGACCCTCCTTCCAATTTTTTTTTCTAGATCCTCTCTGGCCGTAACCAATGTTTCGAAATCGATGAGATCCACCTTTGTCAGAGCCACAAACTCTGTTCTACCGGAGATATCATATTTTTCTGACTCAATCTCTCTTCTCACTACTCTATAGTCTCCAAATGGGTCTCTGGACGTGCTATCAATGAGGTGCAGCAGAGTTGAGCATCTTTCAATGTGCTTTAGAAATCTGTTCCCGAGGCCCCTACCGTCTCCGGCATGCTCTATGAGTCCAGGCAGGTCGGCCACAACGAATTCGAAATCACCACTGTGGACCATTCCCAGCTGTGGCTCTAGGGTAGTGAAGGGATAGTCGGCCACCTTCGCCCGGGCGTTGCTGATAGAGGAGAGCAAAGTTGATTTTCCCGCATTGGGCAGTCCGACCAGACCCACATCCGACAATAGCTTTAGTTTCAGTAGAAGGCTAAACTCTTCTCCACCCTCCCCCGGATTGGCCCTTCTTGGTATCTGGTTGGTGGACGACTTGAACCTAGCATTGCCAAAGCCTCCGTTGCCTCCTCTTGCAGCCAAAAAACTGATGTTGTCCCTATCCATGTCGAAAAACAGGCTATCGTCTTCAAATAGGATCTGGGTGCCAATTGGCAGGTCTATGATCAGATCTTTGCCACCTTTTCCCGTCCTGCAGGATGGTCCACCATTCTTTCCATCCTCTGCCTCAAAAATCCTTTTGTGTCTGAACTCCAGGAGGGTATTTAGACTTTCATTGGCTCTGAATACTATATCTCCGCCCCTACCGCCATCACCGCCATCTGGACCGCCCTTTGGCCTATCTTTTAGCCTAAGGAAACTCACCTTCCCATTCCCGCCTCTGCCGGCTTTTACGTATATATTGGCTTCATCTATAAATTGCATAGAATGTCTGGTGCTGTCTGGTGCCCCGAAGAGGACTCGAACCTCCACAACCTTGCGATTACTAGCACCTGAAGCTAGCGCGTCTACCAATTCCGCCATCGGGGCCTACAAATTAAGATACTCTTGCCGTTACAGTGTAAAAAACAAGGTCTTTGTTTACCATACCCATACTTAGGAATATTGTGCATACTTTTTAAAATATTGAATTTTTCTTGAATTTAATATAATTATGTTTAAAATTGAAATAGAAATATATAACAACTATTTTTATATCAACTTATTTACAAAACAATGGAGTGCTATTATGCTAAACAATATTGAAACCACGACAGAACGGGTTCTGAGTCTTTTTGAGGAAGTTGTTGATTCATACGCCAACGAGAGCGCGAAATCTGGTAGCGAATCACTGACCAAAGAAGAAATCGGTAATAATAGAGAACGGATAAAAGAAAGGATTAGACATCTAATTCGTATAGTCTTTGCCTGTTCGGATATAGAAAAACCCAAAGACGATCTTCCCAAGGGCACCGTCATTTTCGAAACGGATCTTCATGGTGATCTTACAGCCTTTTTGTGTACTCTACTGGAAAATGGCATGGTGAAATTTAATGAAGCTAATCCAACTGGAATAATATTATATGATCCTATAGAAAAGAAGGAATATAAATTGGATGAACTTGAAAATCTTAAAAAAACTAATAAAAGTGAATTTGACAACCTAATAGAACGTATTCAGATATTACCCGATATCACTCCTACAGAAACCTATAGTCAATACATTAACTGTGGTGATTTTGTTGATAGAGGGGAACAGTCTGAGCAGATGGCTTACATGATCCCTTTTCTCTCAATTAGATATAAGGGTAAATTTAATGACAAACCACTCCCAAAACTAATAGTTGGAAATCATGAAAATTTTTATCTGGTCAGACGATACGATGTGGCTTTTGGGAATGGAGCAGATAGTATGTTCTCTACTAATAGCAATACTACTATTTTTTACCGCATAAATATTGGCTTGGCCACTGATAGTATCACAAATAGACTGAGAGAAATGA
>JAITBB010000025.1 GCA_031283795.1 Rickettsiales bacterium | reverse complement strand
CCAGGGCAAAATAGGCCGCTGCACAGGCTACAGCATAGAGCGGGTCTATGGGGCTAAACAAAACTTTCAGTAGAACAAAAATACAGAGGGACAGCTGAAGATAAACTGGAACCTCCTGGTTTCTGATGTCCACCAGCCCAATCATGAGCAGTAGACTGAACAGCAGGGACATGTAGAAAGATATGGCCCCAAAACCAAATAGAATGGAGAGCAGTCCATAGACTACGGCGTTCACCAATTCCATGATAAAATACTCCGGATTTATCTTCTCTCCACAGTCCAGACATTTCCCCCTCTGTCTAAGAAAGGAAATTATCGGGATAAGAGACCCTAGTCCGAGCCTTTTGCCACATCCATGGCAATGAAAACCCCTAGCTATTAAATCCTCCCCTCTATGAAACCTGTGAAGAGCCGTAGTGAGCAAACTACCAACCACGGCACCCAGGCAAACAAAAAATGGAAACGACAATATGATAAGCATCTAACCCCACAATTCATAGATAGCCAGCGCGGCAGCCACAGAGGCATTCAAGCTTTCCACGGCAGTATTTTTCATCTTTATACTACACACCATATCACAATTTTTTCTAACCAACTGCCTCATTCCTCTTCCCTCACTACCAATAACCAAACACAGATTAGCCATATCTTTCACATCCTCCAAGCTCTTCTCCGATTTTCCACAGAGCCCCAGAACAAAATAGCCGGATTCTTTTAAAATCTCAATGGTTCTATTGATGTTTACAACTTCGATCAGATTTACCAGTTCACTGGTACCCGCCGAGGTTTTTGCCAGCACTGACATGTCCTTTGGACTGTTTCGCTCCGTTTTTATTATGTACTCTACTCCAAAAGCCACAGCTGTTCTTATTATTGCTCCAACATTATGTGGATCCGTCAGCTCATCCAAAATCAGTAACTTTGGCCTCTTACCAGCTCCGCTGCATCTATCTCTCACAAAATCATGGAGATCTGTTTCTTTACCAGCTCTAAAATAGGCAATGTATCCCTGATGGTTGATATGTTTATCGCCCAGCATCTTTGAAAGCTCAGCATTGTTTTTCTGTTCGATGATACCGGGATCTATGGAGATACCCACGTCACTAGTGAACTGTAACAGCTCTCTGTGGTTTGATGTGTGAATACTCACCAGGCTCCCCATTCTCCCTCTGATGGCTAGGAATACAGGGTATTTCCCATAGACAGTGTGATAACTACTGGTTCTACCCATTAGTTCTCTCCTCAAATTCCTCGGCGGAGATACTAATCTCATTTTTCTCTATGCTATTCACTATAAAATCCATTATCCTGTTCTCCAGCGTTCGGTTTCTGATAGACTCTAGCGCATCCTGATCATTCCTATAGTAATCTATAACGGCCTTCTCCCGACCAGGCACTCCCATAGCTTCCCGCATTATCGCGTTGGTTACTTCCGGATCGCTAACCGATATGTCGTTATCCTTACTAATGTTTGATAATATTAGACCAATTTTCACCCGGGCCTCAGCCTCTTTTCTCAGAGATTCGGTATCTATCTCAGCTGTCTCCGAGTTCCGAATATTATCTATCTTTCTAGACCTAGAGAGGTTCCTAAGTTGCCCCTCAACCAAACCTCCAGGCAGGTTGAAACTGATGTTTTCCCTTAGATGATTAACTATTCTTCCTATAAGATCGTTTCTGGACGATTTTTCGTAAGTTTTAACCAATTCATTGCGAATCATAGTTGTGAATTCAGGTATGCCATTAATCCCAAATGTACTCCTAACGAACTCCTCATCCAGCACTCTCTCCTCCGGTTTCAGAACATCAAGCAGCTTGACTCTGAATATAGCCGTCTTGTCTGCTAGTGACGAGCTATGGTAGTCTCCGGGAAATGTGACACTAACATCAAATTCCTCTCCGGCGCTTCTACCAACAATCTGTTCTTCAAAGTTTCCAATGAAGGTTTTAGATCCTAAATCTAGCCGATAGTCCTCCGCACTGCCTCCAGCAAAACTTTCACCACCAATGGTTCCGGAAAAATTAATAACGACACGATCACCAATCCGCGCTTCCCCTTCCCTCTTTGTGAATTTTTTGTAGTTCTCCAGTATCTTACCCACGGACTTATCAACATCCCTATCTTCGATGGACACCTTGAAGACATCCAGTTTGATCTTACCCAAATCTATTTTTTCAATTTTTGGCATCAGCTCGTAGACAACCGTGAATTCCACATCTCTATTCACCTCCAGAGTCTTCAGCGTGACTCTAGGCTCTAGAACCAGCGTATAGTCATTATCCATCCTCAGAGAACGAACAAATTTATCTATCATCCTCTCGGAATGTCTATAGAAAAGAGCGTTAAATTCTCTATTCCTTATGGCATCGATCGGAACTTTGCCCTTCCTAAAACCGTCCAGTCTGTAGGTTTTTTGCATTTCAACGATAGACTTTTCCGCCTCCTGGACAACCATCTCTCCTGGTATTAGAGCATTAAATTCTTTTTCTAATTCCAGATCCTTCGTTAGAGTTTTTTTGATTTCCATCAACTAAATTTTCCTATTTTTTAATAAATGGTGCGGATAAAGGGACTTGAACCCATACATCTCTCGATACTAGATCCTAAATCTAGTGCGTCTACCATTTCCGCCATATCCGCCCGCCATAGTTCCATGGCCCGCTAGGCTAATCCGGGTGAGATTAAAATCAACAAAGATGGAAGTGGAATGGATAATGCCCACCATCACTAGATGACCCTAAAGGGTCATCCCTCCAAACTAGTCAAGAACCAAACAGCTTTTTAGTGAACACTGTAAAAATAAATGATCCGCCAGAAACAGGGAACCTCGGACAGTGTTGCCCTCCAGAGAATTCTAGCGTGGCACCACCCCCAGGATTGCTACTCCGTCTAGCCTTACCGGTCTATCCCCACTAGAATCTATAGCCCAGACTAGCACTAATACCGTGAGGTTCCCCCATGAAACTATAGCCTATAGTGAGCACCACTCTGTTTCCCCTCGAAGGTCCGATCTCTAGTCCCAGTGCCATCTCCAGGTTATTTTTATTTCTATAGAGATCTCCGCTATCTCCGCTGGCACTGATCAGCTGATTGTAACCCAGAGACACAGCTACTCTCGATCTTCCT
>JAITBB010000088.1 GCA_031283795.1 Rickettsiales bacterium | reverse complement strand
GATTTTATCTGAAAAAATCTCAGATGCTGTGAACCTGCACACCTGAAGAATAAGAAGGGGACTATAAAAAAACAAAAGGAGGAATATAGCTATGGCAGAATTTGACATAGATGATTTGACAATAGGGGCACTCACTGCCGACACCCCTGAGAATGAGGGTAGTGGGAAGTTCAGGTACTCCTGTGTTGTCTCCTTCAGAGAGAAAGGTTCTGATCAGGAAATCAGGAAGAAAGCCTATTTCTACAGTGAGAAGGAGATCACCAGAAGTCCTCTGATGGCCTCTGGAAAAGGGGAATTGGCCTTCTGGCTGGATAAAGACAAAACCACCTCTGCTTCTCTAAGGGGTATGTTTAGCGACGGCACAGTAGAAGATGTGGTGCTAACCACAAAGGATAGAGCTGGGATTGTGGAGGGAAAAACTGTGTCAATGGGGGCGAGCAGCACCAAGACGGACAAACCAATCTGTAGATCAGAGGGGGACAAAATTACAGGTAATGGAGAGACTATGGATAATTTGTTCACATTTGTTACAGATCTTAAGGTGACATTCCCTGTAAACACTGGAGATTGTGATGAAGAAGAGGATGATAAGCGTGAGTGTCGTGTCTCCTTTAGAGATAGGAGTGGCAAACAATACTCCAAAAAAGCGCAATTTACTGGGGTTCTCCATGATAATAGGGGCGAAATTGCTAAGGGAACTCTTGCCTTCGAAGGCCCTGACAAATCATTTAAATATGAATACACTGGTTATTTTATTGGAAACAGAGCGAATGGTCCGGGGGAATTAAAGAGAATATCCACAATGAGTGCGTCTGCAAATTCCGAGAGTATTAAAGGAGTTTTTAACGACGGGACTCTCAATGATTCTGTAGACTATAAGCCCAATAGTGATAGCGAGGCCCACTACAACAGCTTATTCAAAGATGGAGAGCCTAAATCCAAGGCAACAGTGATGCGGTATACTACATCCGGGAGTGGGACGGCGGGTATATCTGGAATAATTTCCGGTGAGAGAAAATTTGAGGCAGGTCGCCATATCACTACTCTAGAGAATATCAGTTGCTATAGAGGAAGATGTGATGACGATGGGTACCGCGATGGTGCTGGGAAACTCACTGAGTTTTCTCCGGGTGGAGAAGAGATCACTACCTATAATGGAAGGTTTGAAAATGGTGAATTCGTGAATGGAACCAAAACCATATCGTCGAAATATGGGCATGAGATTAAGTGTTTAAAGGGAACATTCGGCGAGGATGGAGAACTTATGGGTGCTGGAGAGATCATTCGAGTTAACACTAAAGATGAAGCTGGAGATGGAGACAAAATTGAATATCCAACTATTCTAAAAGGAGAGTTCGAAAAAGGTGTACTAGTGAAAGGGACTACTGAGGTCATTAGGGATGCTGAACACAGATGCCGTTCGAATGAGGTGTTTAAAGGAATATTTGACAGAGAAGGAAAGCTCGTCGGCGAAGGGGAACACGTTGTGGATGATGACTATGAAAAGAAAGTTTCCACAGGATTGTTTGAGGATGGTAAACTTGTAAAGGGGAAAATTATCCATACTAACTATGAAATGTTTGGCTATGATAGTGAATCTAAGGAGTATATCTATGAAGGACAGTTTAATAACGGTGAATTTGAGGGGACAATGACTATAATAGATCATAATGGGGAACCAACTATGACCAAAATAGAGGGAAAAGGGTTTGAAGGAGTAGGGACAGGATTTGGAAAGTGCAATGGTAAAGGCAGGATAGAGTTGGGAGCATATTCCAATGAACGTCCCAACGCCGAAGATAAAAAAATTGGGAATGATCACAGAGAATCCCCGGTCTCTTCCCTTCTGGGAGACGATATGCTACTGACTGCCAAATCTATGCTAGACACTATCACTAATAGTAAACCCTGCTCCTATGAGGGTGACATTGAGTCCAATATACCCCATGGAGAGGGGACTTTCATCTATGAGAATGGAGTTAGGTCTGCTGGACGTGCGAACTATGGGCGTCTATATGGAGGTCGCAGAGAAATAACCATGCCAAACGGAGCAACTTTCGTTGGATACTTTGATGACAGTAATAAGCTCTGTGGGTCCATTACATATCGGGATGTGAAAATGGAGAGTGAACGATCCCTGCAGCTTAATGACGAAGGCAGATTTAAGGAAGTGTCTCCCACAGGAGGCCCTGTAATGAGAAAACCAAATAGAGAACAGAATACGCTGGGGGATATAAGTGATCTGAAAATAGGGGCACTCACTGCCGACACCTCTAAGAAGGAGGGTAGTAGGAAGTTCAGGTACTCCTGTGATGTCTCCTTCAGAGAAAAAGGTTCTGACAAGGGAATAATCAGTGAGAAGGCCTATTTCTACAGTGAAAATAAGATCACCGGAGCTCCTCCGGTGGCCTCTGGGAAAGGAGAGTTGGCCTTCTGGCTGGACAAAAACACCTCTGCTTCTCTAGGGGGTATGTTTAGCGGCGACACAGTAAAAAATGCGGTACTCATCAAAAAGGGAAAGGACGGAGCACTTATATCAGAAACCAATAAAGAACACCTTACTCTTGGCAGTTCCGAAGATAGTGAGAAAAAGTCAACTTTTCTATCTCTTTTTGGAAAAAACCCTGACCGTTCTAATATGTCTGTGGTTTTCAAAAGCATCAATGATGCAGTGAAGATTCTGGAGGGAGTAAAAGCGAAAGATGCGAATAATGGAAGAAATACAGATAACTTGCTGCTTCCAGACAATCCCAACGTAAAAAGGAACTTAAAGACGAAGGAAATTAAAAATAAGTAATTGCAATCTTAGAACTAATATTCTATTATTTCTGATAATTATCACATTACATGTGTCCATGCCAAAGGAATCGGAAAAGAGTCTGGTGACTATACTTGTTCCAAATATAAAGGGCCAGCTGGCTCTGGTTTCAACATTTTTTGCCGAGCATAGCATAAATATCCTTCGGCTGACCGTTTCGGCAGCCGATAGAGATGATAAGGTGCAGAAAATAATCGCCTACCTAGAGGGGAATAGAAAAAACGTCGATGAGGCCTGCGAGAAGTTGAGGGAGGTAGATACCATCCTAAAATTGGTAAATTTCCAGACGAACAGCGAGTATGTGGAAAAGGAACTCTGTCTAATCAAAATTCTGTCGGAAAATTCGAAGCTCTCGAGTTTGGCAAATCTGGTCACTGATTTTGGCGGTAAGGTTGTATTCAGCAATGAAAAAGCTACCATTTTTGCGCTGGAGGACAACGAGGGGAATGTGAATGATTTTGTAAACAAAGCAGTGAAAGTGAGCAAAAAAATCGAAATTTCGAGGAGCGGTATGGTGGTTATGGGCGTGGATAAGAATATTGACGATCTGATAGAGATTAATCTATAGTTTTGGGGTTCTAGAATGTGTGCGCATCTATTCAATGAATTTATACTGAAGCAGTACGATATCAGAGGTATTGTTGGCAGGGATCTTAGCGATGTGGATGCCTACTTTGTCGGAAAAAGCTATGGAACACTTCTACATGGGCTGTCGAAGAAATCCTGTGTCGTGGGCTATGACGTAAGGCGAACATCGAAATCCTATGCCGATGAAACCATTAGAGGACTGGTAGAATGTGGCATAGAGGTCACAGACATAGGCCTGGCTCCGACTCCCATGGTCTATTTTGCAATCCAAAAACTCGCCCTAGATGCTGGCTTGATAGTAACCGCCTCACATAATCCTCCGGAGTATAACGGCTTCAAGATGTTGACCAATGAGGACCCGATATGGGGTGATGACATAAAGCGATTGGGTGTGATCGCCAAAAATGGCGAATTTTTTAGGGCCGCTAGACCAGGTTCGGTCAGAAGAATTAGTATGAGAGAGGAGTATCTGAAATTTCTAATCGGAATCCTTAGTGGAACTCAGAGAAGAAAGTTGAAAATATGCTGGGATCCGGCGAATGCAACGGTGGCAACTGTTCTTGATGATTTTCTGGAAAGATTACCCAATGAGAATATTACGATATGTGGCGAAGTGGATCCGGATTTCCCGAATCATCATCCTAATCCGGAGGTGCCGGAAAATATGGAGATGCTCGCCGAGGCTGTCGTTAGAAACGGCTGTGATCTTGGGATAGGCTTCGATGGCGACGGAGATAGGATCGGTGTAGTCGATGGCGAAGGTTTTGTGCTCTATGGCGATCAGCTGCTCTGCATTTTTGCTAGAGACTATCTAGAGCGCAATCCTGGGAAAAAGGTTATGTCAGAGGTTTCGTCCAGTTTTATTCTATACAGCGACATTAGTAGACACGGCGGAATACCGGTCATGTGGAAGCCAGGTCACTCTGCACAGAAGGCGAAGATGAAGTCTGACAACATAGAGTTAGCCGGCGAGACCAGTGGGCATATATTCTTCGGAGAAAATCACAACTATGATGATGCACTCTATGCCTCGGTGAAGCTGATAAATATTCTAGCAAATTCCAATGAAACTATCACAGACATAAGAAAGAGCTTTCCGGCGACCTTCTCCACAAAGAAAATAAACATAGCTTCAAACGATGTGGATAAGTTCATCGTGCCAGCAGATATAGCTAGGAGAATGGAGGAACAGGGTAGGGAGGTCTGTACCGTGGAGGGAATCAGGGTGAACAGGGGCGACGGTTGGTGGCTATGCAGAAATTCGAGCACCGGCCCACACCTGACCATACGCTGTGAGGCTCTGAGTCCCGCGGGTCTCGAAGAGTGCAAGGATGAAATCAGGGAACAACTCTCTCTAAGTGGCTATGGAGTAGATTTCGACTAATACAGCTAGTGGCCGAAGCCGAACACACTCTTTAGCTTTGAGAGCAAACCACCATTCTTCTGGCCATTTCTCTTTGGCTGTTGCCTGCTGCCCGTCTGTCTATTTGTTGTTCTGTAGGGCTGACCTCCCGTAGACTGGCCATCGATGGGGCGGTCTCCACTCTGAGATTTTCCACTCCTTCGGTTGCTGTTTTTTCTCCTATTTGCCACATTCCCGTCCACCGAGCTCCTGCCCTGCGCCAGTCCATTGGTGCCGCCGGCATTACCAGCATTGCTCTTGTCGTAGTAGCAGTCATCGGAGAAACGTGTCTCAGCCTCACCATCGGTGGTAGAATACAGAATTTCATCTTCAAAGGCCTTATTGACCTTACCTATATTTTGGACAGGATGCAAATTTGCTTTCTCCTGGTCGGTCAGAGAGCTCCTCTTCTTTATCTCAAAGATGTTACCCAGACTATCATCTGCCGTGATAACTATGGTTATGCCATAGTCCTTCTCCATGTCCATTATCTCCTGTCTTCGGTAGTTCAGCATGAAACTAGCTACGGGAGTGTCCACAAAAACCTCAACGACCCTGACAAACCTTTCCCTTGATGCAACCTTTATGGATCTCAGGATATTATTGGTGATTATATACTTAGAGCGGACCGTTCCATGGCCGTCGCACTTTGTGCACTTTTCACTGACGCTTTCATAGAGACCAGCCTGGACGCGTTGTCTAGAGATTTCTAGTAGACCAAATATTGATATCCGGTCAATCTGTGTCTTTGCTCTATCTAGGGCCGTTTCTTCCCTCAGAGTTCTCTCAACGGTTCTACGATTTCTGCTCTCATACATATCTATAAAGTCAACGACCAGCAGCCCCCCTATGTTTCTCAGTCTCAGCTGCCGTGCAATTTCCTTTGCAGCCTCAATATTTGTGGCCAATGCCATATCCTCGACAGATCTTTCCCTTGTGGACTTACCAGAGTTAACATCGATTGCTACCAGAGCCTCCGTTTGATCTATGACTATGGAGCCCCCCGATGGAAGGCTTACTCTGTTATTATACAGCTGTTCTATCTGTTCCTCCACTCTATAGCGGTTAAAGAGGGGGGTTCTGTCGGTATAGTGTTGTACCACTATCTTCTCTTCCGGCATTATTGTCTTTACAAGAGATCTTATATTTTTATAGGCACTAGCGCCCTCAACTACTATTTCGCTGATTCTATCGCTATAGAGATCCCTTATGGTTCTCTTTAGAATATCATCTTCGGAATGTATAAACATCGGTGCCTCAGAATTCAGAGAAACTTGCCTTATGGCGTCCCATAGTCTTACCAGATAGACGTAGTCCCTCGAAATCTCCTCGGGCTTCCTTCCTATTCCAGCGGTGCGGATGATGATAGATCTTTCGTTGTCAGGGTTCAGAGTATTGAGTATGTTCTTTAGAATCTTCCTGTCTCGGATGTTTAGGATTTTCTTTGAAATCCCTCCCTTCCCTTCGGTGTTTGCCATCAGCACCGAATACTTTCCAGCCAGAGATATGTAAGTGGTTAGGGCAACTCCCTTATTCCCTCTCTCCTCCTTAAGGACCTGCACAAGAAGGGACTGACCCTCCTTTAGAACGTTCTCTATTTTATATTTTCTAAAATCACTGTTCCTTCTGTGTTCCGCCTCATCATCACATATTTCCTCAGCTCTCGGATTGCCCCGTCCAAAGTACTGGTCCTCGGGTTCAGCAATTATTTCCGTTTCGTCATCCTCATCACTCAGAATCTCCGGATTTACATCGCTCGCAGGTATAATTGGTTCACCATTCTCATCAAGATTCAACAAATTCTCATCGGCAAAATCCTCCTCTGAAATCCTGTCGTCATCCTCTGGAGTTCCGCTAACATCTCCACTAGCGATTGAAAAGGATCTGACGGCGCTGAGATCATTTTTCTGATTCTCCGGTATGTTATAATAGTCCGGATGAATGTCCGACATCGGCAGAAAACCATGCCTATCGCCACCATAATTTATGAAGGCTGCCTGGAGAGACGGTTCCAGCCTTATTATTTTCGCTAAATAGACATTTCCCTTCAACTGCTTGATCGAAGAGGTCTCCATGTCGACATTTTCCAATATATTTTTTTCATTTAAAACAGCCACCCTCGTCTCCTCCGGAAAGGCGGCATCTACTAACAGCCTGTTA
>JAITBB010000086.1 GCA_031283795.1 Rickettsiales bacterium | reverse complement strand
CTGAGGTGTGCTTAATAGCTATCAACGCCAACAGAACAACGCCCGCTGTATTGGTAAAGTTATTAGCTCTACACCACAAGAATAGAAATAAATAGTTTAAATGTCAAGGGGTTATACATAAATATGTTAAAATTTTTTCTACCAGGTATTTCCTGGAAAGATTGCATTTCCCTAGTCAGCTCCAGATTTTGGAGAGCCAATTTTCAATAAAAAAAAATTTTAAAAAAAATCCGAACCGCAAATTCCACACCCAGAAGCCATTCCGCTCCGGACTCCAGAGAAAAATTGAAAAAATATCAGATTATTTTGTCTTTTTCTTCTTCGTGGTCGTATTTCTTATCCTAAGTTTGAATCCCTCTATTCCCTCTAGGCCAGCCCCCTTCAGCAGGATGGCAACCCTCTCCGTTGGCTTTGCACCAACGCCTATCCAGTATCTAACTCTCTCGGAATTTACATTAAACCTCTCTTTTCTATCACTGCCCATGATGGGATTGTAGTAGCCAAGACTCTCTATAAATTTACCGTCTCTGGGAGACCTGTCGTCTGCCACCACCACATGATAGGACGGCAAATTTCTCCGACCTGTTCTCGCCAATCTAATTTTAGTAGACATATGTTCTCTAATGAAAATACTTCGTTCAAACTCTCCGGACGGCAAACAGCCACTCCGGACTACCCAGCCCCTGGAACCGGTCGCACCGACTGCCTATCCGACTTTCCTAGAGGCTATAGTTCGTTCTTTTAATTTTCAACGGATGTTGAAAATTATTTTAATTTTGAGCTCTGACCAGAAAATTCTGCCTATTCCTCCAATTCTTGGTTGTTATCCTTGATTTTTCCGTCTGGAAATCTACGATGTAAACATTCTATAAAAATGGATAGAGCCCATTGAGCTTAAATGGTTGGCTTCGACGGGGACTGTTTGGATATGTCTTCGTCATCACAGCGAGTCTGGGTCTGGCCTACCAGACGATGAGTAATCATTCCTATGTGAGGAATTCGAATTTTGCCGGAAACTACGCGATGGAAATCGGAGGTCAGCTGAACTCGAGGCTGCTGCACAGTAACAATTCGGCCTCTATCAGATTGGAGGATAGTCTGTTCCTAGACATAGACCTGTACCACACGAACAGTGGGGCCATGAAGTATGGAGTCAGAATCAGCCCAAGTCTAAATGACTATTTCGGCAATGATCTGGCCTACTATCTATTCATCAGCGGCCACTGGGGAAAAATAGAGATTGGCGCGGCGGCAGATGCGACAGAGAATCTAAAGATCGGGGCCGCCCCCCTTTCGGTCAGTTCCATGGTGGTCGGCAGTAGCCTAGCGAGACACTTGAAATTCTTCCCGGGATCTGGAAACATCATCTTTGAACCATCCACATCCATGAACCAAAACCTTGATTTTACGAGAGGTGAGTCGCTGAAAAAATCATGGAATCACACCAAATATCTGAACAAAATAAGCTATTACTCCCCGGAATTGTTTGGATTCCAGCTGGGTCTCAGTCTGATTCCCAACATAATTCTGGCAGACAAGGATCTAGATCTGGTCGATGGCGGAGAAAAATTCAATTTTGGCTATGCCACGTCAGTTGCTCTGAACTACATTGAGACCATTATGGATGTATCCGTGGCAGCATCAGTGGTTTTTGAGGGAAACTTCAAAAATCCCTTCTGGAAAATCCCTCTGAGCGGAGGAAAAATAACGGAGGAGCATTCCTTGGCAGCAAAGTTTACATCCTACGGATTTGGTCTGAGCGTCAGTTATTTTGGTATAACCGTCGCCAGCTCACTTGGCTATGGCAACAAAACATTAGATGACAATCTGGCAACAAAAACGAACAGTGAGAAGAAACTAAATGGTAGGTACATAACTGGTGGCATAGGCTACGAGATTAGCTCCTTCACAATAGGCATTGTTTATTTTAATAGCAGATATGGCGACAATATCCTCGAGACTATGGACTATGGGGTCAAGAAGACCATAGCCAAAAATTTATCGACCTACGCAGAATTCATCGACTATAGATATAGGATTCAAAAATCTGGAACTCGGGAATCTTGGAGAGAACTTGCTGCAGTTATCGGCCTAATAATTAACTTTTAATATGCAGAGTCTTTCTAATATTCGATCAAATTTTACTAGGAACGAAAGCTTAGCGAAGTATACAAATTTTGGCTGTGGTGGAGTTGCACAACTACTCTTTACACCAGAAAACACAGACGATCTAATAAACTTCCTTAGATCCGAGGGCAGGGGGCAAAAAATCACTATAATAGGTGGTGGAACCAATTTACTGGTCAGAGATGGCGGTGTTGATGGAGTGGTCATAGTCACAAAGAAGCTTAATGGCATCGGTCTTGTCAATGACAACATTGTAGCCGAATGCGGTGTAGTAAACTCCAGACTATCCAATTTTGCCAGAAATTTAGACATAGGAAACTTTGAATTTCTGGGCTGTATCCCAGGAACCGTCGGAGGAGCTTGCAGAATGAATGCCGGCTGCTATGGCTCTGAGCTGAAGGATATTCTGGTCAGCCTGGATACAGTAGATCCCGATGGCAACGTCAGGGCATTCAGCGTCGACGAGTGTGCCCTGGGCTATAGAAAAAATGGTCTGCCGAAGGATCTCATTTTTCTGAGGGCAACTTTCAGAGCGGATATTCCCAGGGACAGGAATGAATCGGAGGAAATTTTTAGGAAAATGCTAGAGGAGAAATTAAAGACACAGCCAATTGGAGAAAGAACCTGTGGCTGTACATTTAAGAATCCCTCCAGCATTCCCGCATGGAAGATCATAAAGGATGTTGACCTCCAGGGCGTGGACCTCAATGGAGCCAAGTTTTCTGAGAAACATGCTAATTTCCTGATAAATCACGGCAACTGCAGTTCAACTGATTTAGAAAACCTGATAACATTAGCCCAGAGTAGGGTCATGGACACTATGGGAATAGATCTGGAACTTGAGGTGGAAATAATTGGAAATCCAAATGCAGCTGAGAACCGAAACGCGTGAGAAAATTAATATTTCTCTATTACTGTTCACCTTGGTCTCACTCCTTCTGACTCTGTTTCTATGGGCAAAGAAGCAGAAAATTAGCTCCCATAGGAGCAATTTCAGAGAAAATCTCAGTGTTCTGGCGGGCTTGCCGGGTTCCAGAGTTCTAAATGGCGAGGCCGGAACCATGGTGAATGTGGATGCCAATGATTTTGTAATCTTCAACATCTTCTCCCTAGATAATCGACAATATCTAAATAACCTATGGATATCAAAATACCTTCTTGGCAAATACACAAATGTGAGCGTTTACAATATAGTTGTAGACAACAGCGCTGGTGAATGCAGTAGAGTACAGAGCAGTGGCGATGATGATAGTGCTCTTGAGAGGTTTTTACTCAGATACAACATAGACAGCCTAACGATCTGCACAGACGAGAATACTCTGAGAAAATATCTGGGGATCGATGGAATCAGTAAAATAGTGATCACCGATCGCAGATATACGGTTAGAGGAAGCTTCAATAGTGATGTCGAGATTGGGCTGATCGAAAAGTTCCTGGCCAACATGGGTGAAACAAAAGTAGTCTATGACAAAAGCAAGATGGGTGGGAAAAGAAGGCCCGTCGGAGGATATGACGATTATCTCATAAATTCAATGGATAGAATTCTCCTCATTGAGGATTTTAATGGTCTTTCGGCCCCTGTTCTTGCAGTCCTGGACCCATACGCTAAACGGATACTCGTTGTAAAATTCAGTGGAGAAATACTGTATATTGTGGAGAGCAAGGATTTTTGCTTTCCCAGAGGCATCAGATACAGTGATGGCAAACTATTCATTTTAGACAGCTGCACCGGTTCTGTTGGCTATCTGGATCTTGATGGACAGAAACTAGTCACGGTGAAGAATAGTGAACACCTTCGGGGAGCGACTGACTTTGAATTGCTCGGAGAGAACGGCCTCATGTTCTCTAGAGCAGACGGAAGACCCGCGATAAATTCTCTTGGGATTACCGGAGCAGCCGATCCGCTCGGCTCAAGTTCCAGTGACAGAGCGGACAGCATAAAAAAATTCAATGGTAGTTTCTATTACCTGGATAGGGAAAGTAGAATTCTGCACTCAATCAGGAACGGCATTGGCGAAACGGTCGTCGATGCGTCTATGGTTGGTGACATCTCGAACTTCTATGTGAGCACGGAGAATGACATATATCTGCTGGATACTTCAAATCGCAAGATATTTAGGTGTCACAGCGACAAATGTACCGAACAGTGGCCTGGCCAGGAATTGGATATGGACCAGGGCCAACTGAACGATATGGTTCTGTACAAAAATTTAATGTTTATTCTCTTTGATCGGAGCATACGGCTAGTTAATATCTACACCAATGAATCATCAGAGGTAGTTCCCTATGTCTCTGAAAATACCAGATACATATCGGATACCCTAAATAATCTGGATCTGACAAAGATTGACCGCGCCCTGAGTCCGGATGCATTCGGCGCCCTATTTTTTGTTGGGATAGACCAGAGCAAGTTGCTAAATCCAAGTTTCCTGATATTTCTCAGGAACTATGACGGTAAACTACTCGTTGAAAAATTCATCAACTACGAAGGCCTTGCGAAATATGAGAGTGCTCACTCCACCGCCGCTGCTGGTTCTATAGTCTACGGGAAACTCTACTACAGAGACTCCGGTGAAATAAGGATCAGAACCATAGCCACCAGGATCGTTGATGGCGAAGGAAACTAGGTCTCTGTAGCTCTACGAGTCAAACAATCAACTCTTCCCCACGGCAGAAAAAATTGAGTGGGCCTGCTCCGCACATCAGCGACTCACCCAATACTAGGCGGCATCTAGAAGTACCTTCAAAGGAACTGGCTGTTTATTTAAGACCCATTCCACCCCCAGAACGAGACGCATCGCTAGAAGGAATACTCTGAAAAGAAATATCCCGGTGGAGGAAAGGATTTTCACCTCCTCCTTTTGTAGGTTTTGTGGATCTGTTAAAAGACCTGAGTGCACTACTATCCAGAACATTTGGAGGGCTACCTGGAGATACAGCTGGCGAATTCACTTTTTTCCCATTTTTTCCCCAATTTGTCTCATCTTCCTCCTCATGGATCGTAGGCAAACTGACACTATGCGCAGTCTTGCTAGGTTGAAATTCCTCAAAATATTTCCTATTTTTTCTTGGCCCTATCGTTGTCACCACTGTGTTTACTCTCCCAACTCTCACCGTCTCCTCTCCGTTATTTTTATGTTCAGTCCCCTCGGCAGTCAGTGCCTCTTTCTCTTTCTCTTTCTCTTTCTCTTTCTCTTTCTCTTTTATATTCTCTCTTTTCCCTTTCATTGTCATCAGTGTGTTTTCTATCCTAATTCTCGCTGTCTCTTTCTTCGGGGTTTTTTTCTGTTCAGACCATTCGGCCTCTATCTTCTCAGCCTTGCTCAGCAAAAATTTCGTAGTTAGCTCTCCTTTGGTTTTATCGCTTTCCATTCCTACCTCTCTAATATATATGCTATATATAATCTATGGCCATCATATTTAATAATCAACAATAATTATGCATAAATCATAGGATTAAAGCATTAAATTCCATACTGAGCCTAATCCCTAGTCGGGATGGTCACCACTAGCAACGGCAGAGAAATCTGTCTATCATCCACCCCCCAGCCTAGATCCTAGATTCAATAGAGCAGTGGGGGAACACCGGAAAAGAGAGAATCAGTTCCATCGGGACTAGGTACATCCCCAATGGAGATAAAATCCATCTGGGCAATGGCAACGCCATGGAGAACCTAAACGTGCCCATAGGGTGGGCTTTGGGAGTGGTGTCTAAAACAAAGAGAAAAGTCTGAAAAAATAGTCAAGATGACCCCCTAGAACCCTAGAGTGGTCGATCACATAATTTAAAACAATCTAGCACTATTTCGCCATGTCCGGATCTCCCATGCGTCGGACCTGCACAGAACTACTGGTCAACTTGACTATTACAAATAATTCAGATACCATGGGCCCAATATCTGTGCTAATTTTTATTAACCACTAGTGTGATCAGCATGACCTAGCACTGTTGTGTAATTGTTTTGAGGTGCCTTTATGGAAAGGGAAGTTACAAAGAGACAGAGAAGCAGTTTTGAGAACATAAGAAAGGGCCTGGCCAGCTTCTCTGTGATGGACCAGGGCTCTATATTGAGGGAGCTAAAGACGGACCTAGAGGAGGGTTTATCTACAGACTATGTTGAGAGTGTACAGGACGAGTATGGCTATAACGAAATAGGCGGAGACGACGATCACAGCTGGTATGCCACTCTAGCCGAATCCATTTTTAATTCCTTTAACGTCGTCCTTATGGTCCTGGCAGCCGTGTCTCTGGCAACGAGAGACGTTAAGGCAAGTGTCACAATAATGTCGCTTGTTCTGGTCAGCAGTTTGATAAAATTTGTCCAGGAGAACAAGTCCAATAGAGCTAGCGAGAAGCTCAAATCCATGATCAGAACAACGGCTACAACCATAAGGGATGGGAGACGGAGAGAGGTAGAAATTTCGGATCTAGTCAAGGGTGACGTGCTATACCTGTCCGCAGGCGATATAGTGCCAGCCGATCTTCGAATTCTTGAATCAAGGGATTTGTTCATAAGCCAATCCTACCTTACCGGAGAATCAGAACCCATAGAAAAATTTTCAAAACTCAGTGAAGAAACTCTGAGTAACATGCCCAAATCTCCTATAGAACTCGAGGATCTCTGCTTCATGGGCACCAACGTGGTCAGTGGCACAGCCATAGCCGTTGTGCTGTTCACAGGGATGGAGACATATTTTGGCTCGATGACAAAAATGATAGTGAGAAAAAAAGCTGAGACAAGTTTTAACAGAGGGTTGGCTAGAGTCAGCAGTTTCCTGATAAAATTTATGCTTCTTGTGGTCAGCATAGTCTTTGTCATAAACTGGTACGCAAAAAATGACCTGTTCAACGCCCTTCTATTTGCCATATCCATGGCCGTTGGAATGACACCGGAGATGCTGCCGGTTATAATATCCTCCAATCTCACTAAGGGTGTCATATCTATGTCGAAGAAGAGGACCATAGTCAAAAACATGAACTCTGTGCAGAATTTTGGCGCTATGGATATTCTCTGCTCCGATAAGACCGGAACTCTAACGGAGAATGTTATAGTGCTGCAGTACCACCTAAATATTCATGGTAAGGAGGACATCAGAGTCCTGAGACACGCCTATCTCAATAGCAATTTCCAAACAGGACTAAGAAACCTGCTAGATTTGGCAATTATAGATAGAGCTGTTAAAAATAGCTTCTACAGCCTCAACTATGAATATCAGAAGATAGATGAAATACCCTTTGACTTCACTCGAAAGAGAATGTCCGTTGTCCTCAGAGATAAGAATGGAAAACTCCAAATGATCACCAAGGGTGCGCTGGAGGAGATGTTGCAGATTTGTAAATACGCCGAATATAACGGCGAGGTTGTAGAAATTAATGGGAAAATCAGGGACGAAATCATAGAGACCGTTCTGGAATTAAACAACAAGGGGATGAGGGTCCTTGCGATAGCGCAGAAGAATAATATAACAAGCGAGGAGCGTATCGATGTCAGAACCGAGAGTGATATGGTCATGATGGGATATTTGAGTTTTCTCGATCCTCCAAAACAGACGGCAAAATCAGCCATAGAGGCCCTGAAAAATCTAAACGTTCGGGTTAAGGTTCTAACCGGTGATAGTGACATAATAGCCGCCAATGTCTGTGAAAAAGTTGGCATCAGAAACGACAGAATAATGTTTGGCTCAGACATGGAGGCCATGGACGACGCGAAACTTCGGAGGGAGGTTGAGAATTATGACATATTTGCCAAGCTGACACCGCAGCAGAAGCTTAGAATCATCAAGAGTCTTAAGAATCTGGGACACATCGTCGGGTTTATGGGGGATGGCATAAACGACGCTCCTGCCATGAAGGAGGCCGATGTGGCCATATCTGTGGATTCCGCAGTGGACATAGCCAAGGAGTCGGCCGATATTATCCTGCTTAAAAAGGATCTGAACGTTCTGGTTGACGGCGTTATGGAGGGAAGGAAAATATTCTGCAACATAGTGAAGTACGTCAAAATGACGCTGAGCTCAAATCTTGGCAACATACTGTCCGTGCTGTTCGCCAGTATATTCTTGCCGTTTCTGCCCATGCTTCCGGTACAGATGTTGCTGCTAAATGTCCTCTACGATCTCTCCCAGATATCTATTCCCTGGGACAATGTTGACAGAGAGTACCTAAAGACCCAGAAAAAATGGGATGTATATTCGATAAAGAGATTTGTTCTCAGTGTTGGTCCTATAAGTTCGCTCTGCGACATAATATTGTTTATAATAATGTACAAACATCTAAAATGGGGTGAATCGCTCTTCCGCAGTGGTTGGTTCATCGCCAGTATGCTGACCCAGACTATAATAATACACCTCATAAGGACCGAAAAAAAACCAATAGTGGAGAGTAACGTGTCACCAGGTGTATTCTTTGCCACAACAATCTCTATGCTAGCCTCCATCATAATACCCTATACCGGAATTGGCCAGTCACTCAGCCTCACGGCAGTTCCTCTGAATTACTATCTCTGGCTATTTCTAGTGATCGTTCTCTACATAGCCATGGTGCAGGTAGTCAAAAAGCTATACATAAAAAAATACAGCTGCTGGCTGTAGTTGCGCATTCCAGGCTCACTTCGCTAGCATCAATTTCACCGGGTCAGAGAGCAGCAGACACAGATTTTAAACCGGGATCAACCTAGAAACGATGGCACCACCATTCTTCCATCCGACACTGAAAGCCTCTTCCCCTAGGGGTCAGGGAGGAGCTTTCCCTAGCTACAGCACTGCCCCAGGGACCTCCCGGACAACGGGGGAACCTCAGTGCAGACGCTGTGCTGGTGCTGGATTTTCATTCATCCTAGAAACAAGGCTATAGAGGAGTTTATAGTGGATGGTGCCCTTTCTCTTCCCCACTATTTTCGCTGATCTCCTCTCCGGCTCGCATGAGTCCAAGGTGTTTGTCTGTGCCCTCTGGTCTAGTCGCACCCTTAGTAGATCTCCCGACGTTTCCAAGAAGCCCCCCGGCAGACTTGCGAAGTTCTCCAAAGTCAAAATTGCGCGCAGCAGCGGTCACCCAACTAGCTTTGGAGTATGAAGTTTCAATACCATTTATAAACTCACATTCATAGGAGTATTGATGAGACCCTAGACGGGTAATTTTCCCCTTCCCATTTTTCCTACCATCCCTGCAGGGACCTTCGTACAGGTAGTTGCTATCTGGTAATTGTACATACAGTTTCCCCAAACCTACAGGTTTATTATTTTTAAATGGTCCCTCATAGTAGTTCGGAACCGAAGAAATATTAGAACAGAGTCTTCCGTTTGCTATAGCATAGCCATCAAAGTCGCCCTCGTAGGTTAGTGTGGGAGGAGCCCTATAGGGAAAATTATAATCCACCTCTATTTTTCCTTTTTGTATTGACACTGGTTCAGCCTCTTCTCCGGAGAAATCCCAGGAAAATTCTCCCGTGACTATTACTCTGGCATCTCTGGGGAATTCGGTGGGGAATCCGAGGGATTCGCATATTTTATTGATTCTTCCGCCGCTTTTGATCTCGTCGACACCAACTTGTTTGAGAAAATATGGCATATCCGTGATATCCAGAGTACCTTTGTAGAAGCGATAACCATTAGCTTTTTCTTCAACTAGTCGTGGTTCCCCAAGGGGCCATCTTTTTCGGAACTTAGAATCACCCTCTTTTCTTCTCACCTCTTCTCTTCTCTTTTCTCTTCGTCTCTCCTCCTCTTTTCTTCTCTCCTCCTCTTTTCTTCTCTCTTCCCTTATTCTCTCCTCTTTCCTCTTATCCTCCTCTCTCCTCCTTTCCATCTCTTTCCTTTTACCCTCCGGAATCAACCTCATTAACTCCACCGTAGCTCTGGCTCTCTCCTCTAGCATTGCGGGTGTTATATCCTCTGACACAATATGTGGTGCTCTCTTTTCGGAAAAGGGCCCCTCACTATCGAAAATTGATCTGTCAGCAAC
>JAITBB010000012.1 GCA_031283795.1 Rickettsiales bacterium | reverse complement strand
GCAATACTAGATATAAACCTAAAGACTTTTCCTTTGTCTTGAGTTTTAATGCTCTCAGGCAAACGTAACCCTATTAGTTCCCCGAGGGGTGATTCGGAACTTCTCGTTAAATATTCCAGTTCATCCAGCTTAATTGCATTTAGAAACACTAGCCGTTTCCTGTTATCCTCTTCATAGAGACTGGTGATATGCGATAGCCAACCCGGTTCAATTTTTATATACCCGTTCGTGAAAAATTTCTTATATAGGAAAATGGTACTCCGAATGTGATCATCTAGTTCTTCGGGAGTGATCATCTTTGGCAAATACACCACAAGGTAATTTACATGATTGATACTATTGAACAGATACTGTATCAACTCATCTACATCAACGAGACCGTCTCTTAGTAAATTCTTATGTCTCGTAAATTCTCCAGCGGCGGTTTGATATTCATCATCTGTACAGTCCGGGTCCAGTCTATACTCATCCAGCAGCTTTTCGAGAATATAGAGCTCATATGCAACCGAATGTGCAAGCTTTTCTATATCACTGGTTAACATTAAGTATTTGTCTAGTCCCTGTAATACATGCAGCAGTGTTGTTCCAGCTTTTCTGGTTTTGTAGTTTTCATTCAGAATAAAGTTGTGTATGTGGTATCGCAGTAGCCGTTCACTCTCTCTAAACGATTTGGAATCTTCCTTAGTTGGAAACAAAGGTTGGCCATCAACTACCCCTTCCCGAGAATTATCTGGCGGAGAAGACAAGGCCGACGAAGATAAGCCGGAAGAATATGACAAATTAGATAGAGGGAGAGAATTATATAATGGATATAGAGAAAACGGTACAGGCGGTATCGAAGAAAATATCTTCTTGGAATATGCAGAGGAAGATACTGGGGAATATGTAGAAGAGAACGCAGGGGAAGACAAAGATACAAATAGTGAAGACAAAAAATTTCGAGCTTTGCTAGGAAGCCCTCCCTCCATATTCCTATACCTTTCACCATCGTTTTCATCTATACTCTGTTTTTCCTCCCCATTCGTCTCTTCTTCTGTCCCCTCATACTCCGTCGCCATTTGCAAAAGCCATTGAAATTCCGACTCCAGTTTTTCCTCTCTGGAGACATCGCTATAGTGGTAAATAATACCAAAGAATAAATCTTTGGTATAGCTGAGATCATTAGCGTCCCCTAGAATAGCGATTGCAATCATAAGCCATCTAATCATTTCGCCAAGATCCATAGTATCTTCGGATGGAGTATTGGCTTCAAGTGATTTCTCATATTTTATGAATTTATCAACAGAATCTCCAATGGTTTGCCGGTCTGGATCTAGTAAGCTTTTTACCAGTAGTCCATTAACCATATCGAACATAATCCCCACCAGACGCGCAAGTTCCAATTTAGAATTGGTCAGTGTAGATACTTTGCCGTTGCCGGACGTCATTAGCCACATCACATATGATTCTTCGGTCCTGCTATTTTTTCTTCTATCCGAAATAATATACTCTAAGTGCTTTAACAGCAGGAAAAATGTGGGCGAGAAGGACGTTGCATATTGCGCTAAACATTCTGGTTTTGTTTTCAAATATGCATTCGAACATACCAGAGTAAAATTACTGTAGTAGCAGATAGTAACCCAGAGCAAGCCATGCAGCTCTGTGATACCAAAATATTTCTGCTCGTTTGCCATAGAACTAATTGCGAAGAAAAGCCAGCTGACCATTTCGTCCAAAGTTTCTGCTTCTAACTCATAGTCCCGGGAATCCATAATTAAATCTAAATATTCGTTGAATTTACGCTTTATTAGTACTTTATTTCTCCCTAACAAAGGACACAGATACTCAACGACATTGAATTCGATCCCAATTAGGGTAAAGAGTACGGAAAACCTCGGGCTGTGGGTGAATATTACCTGTTGCATTTTTTTGGTCAGGATGTTACGCAGTTTATTTCCAACTAGCCTGGATTTGGAATCTTCGGAGTGTTCTCTGAAATAACTTTCAAAATATGCCATCGGCCAACGTTCGGACCCGGACACAGCAGTCTCAGACAGATGGAGCGGAGAATTCTCTAACGGCCTATACTTCTCTCTCTCGGATCCATCATTCTGCGTTTCGCCTAAAATCCACCCCGTTTTTTCCTTCATCTCATTCAATCTTTTTTCCAACCACGGCTGTCTCTTTCCATTTTTCTCAAGAAAATCACTATAGCACCGAAGGATAATCAAGAGTAGCCTATCTAACTTTTTGGAATCCAGCGCCTTCCCGTTGTTTAGTGTTTTCTTACTGCTCGACACCATACCGTAGTCCATTCGAGTATTGATTGTATCAAAAAACCACTCTATTATCTTGTTGAAACCCTTCGAATCCTTTGATTCGGCATTCTCGAGTGATCTCTTATTTTTCTCAAGATCCCTCTTGAGCCCATCAAACATCGTAGAGTCCATATCTGATGGACGCGTAAGCAGTAACTTCGTAAGAATAATTAGTCCAAGCGCAAATGAATGTGCAAGTCTATCCCCACCCTGTGCAGCTATTACATGCGTCCCCTGTGGCACATTTGATGTAGTATTTTTACCCTTTCTGCCTCTGACATTCTCCACATTTGTAGCAGAATGCTCTACACTTTTTAACGAGGCCTGCTTAGTTCTTTGTACTAGAGTAGGCTCTCCAATGTACTCCTCCCAGTATTCTATAATTTGGTCATCATTCTCCTTTACGTTTTCTCGGGGATTTCTGCGAGAAAGAAGAGATGGCACCTTATGTTCTTTACTAAGCGCAGTCCTCTCTTCCAGTCTTGGCAAGACTACAATACCTCCGAGCAGATATGAAGCCATTTGAAAGCCCCTTGAGAGCACTGCACTTTTATCGTCGTCCGCTCCATAACTGAGTACTGTGTCAAGCCAAACGTAATTTCTCTTCTCGCTCAGGTCTCCAATTAACTCTTTATAATTATTAAGCATTTCAAAGATAATTTTAATGTCATTATCACCACAATTTTCACATTTCCTAAGTCTAATGAAATTAAATACTATACAGCACACTATCGAATCGAAGTGATCCAGATTAAATTCCAGTTCAATTGAATCTAGGGCATCTAATATGTCTGCCAGCCCAATAAGTAAGCGAAAATTATTGAGTCCAACATTTTCTTTATTTTTTTCTCTCCCCTCCATAAATTTTGGTATATTATATCTGTCAA
>JAITBB010000032.1 GCA_031283795.1 Rickettsiales bacterium | reverse complement strand
TCCAGTTGGACCAGACCATTCCTCAGCGCTGTACCATCGGCCATTAGCGCTCTATCCACATATATGTTCATATTGTCAATTGTGAATACAGCTCTGGCATCCGTATTAGAAATGGCTGGAAAATCGCTGTGGTAGTCAAGTTTAGCATTCCTAAATAGAATATCCGAGTCTATTTCCATCAGCTCAAATCTCCCCCCTCTATAGTCAAAGTTCATATAGGCTTTGGTCTTCGGGATATGCCCATCCTTCATATGCTCCAGAACCCAGCTCCTTATCCCAAAATCGCTGAGGAAAATCGGCCAGAGTATGCCTACGTCCTTTACCGAGGCATTGGCAATGTCTATGTCAATTTTCATCCTTTTCCTGTCCTCCACCTCGAACAGCATGGCAAAGTCGATAGTTCTGTCCAGCAGAAGAGTGGCCCTTAGGTTTCTGATGGCTAGGTAGTTCATACCTCTAGTCTCTCCCGCTAGGGTTACATTTCTATAGGGTATTTCTCCACCAAAAAATTGTCTCAGATTAAAACTCCCGCTGCTAGAATCGATGGTGAAACTACTGCTCTCCAGAGTCAAATGATCTGAAAAATTTACGGAAATCTTGGCATCGAAGGAGCCTCGGATATTTCCTAGGATATTCCCAATTTCACCATCGCCCTCTAGAAGACTCCATAGTCCTATGCTCTCCGGTGAAAAATTATTTATATCAAATTTGCAGACGCCGTTTCTACTTCTAGATATCTGACAGCCACCGGAAATTCTAGTGGTACTAGATCTATCATTAGCTCCCAGTTCCAGGTCAATATCCAGTCTGCCATAGCTACTGCTTTTTCCGAAATGAAAAACACCTTCTCTCAACTCAAATCTATCTATTGGTCTATCGTCAGGGCCATAGAGATGAATAACGCTATTTTTGAATACCAGGGATCTGAAAATAATCTTTTCCAGATGGAGATATTCTATGTAGTTCTGGACCAGATCACGACTCTGCTGATTCTCGAGAAATGTTCTGTCACCGGCTCTCGGAGGGAAAACGCTCTCTAGTTTTATGTTGCTCTCAAGATTTTCCACAATTAGCTCATCAATTTTGAGCTCGTTTCTCAGAACATCGCTCATCCTTATCCTGAGGCCGATGCTTGGAAAAAATACAGAATTATCATGAAACAGGATATTGAGATTATCCAGATGATAGACAAGTTTCAGTCCATTGATACCAATTTTCCCGCTACTGTATTTGCATTCCCATTCTGGGTACATTTTCAGTACTTTTTCATCTAGGTATCTGTTAAGGACCTCTATTTCTCTAGGCTTCTGAAATAGAAATGTGATGAAAAAGGCTATGGGGACCAGTACTGCTATGGCGAAGGACAGTACAAATCTTATGAGTATAAAAAACCAGGAGAAAATCTTTCTCTTTTCACACCTTAAAAAATATTTTACTCTGACAGAAAATCTACCCATTATCACCTAAGTACATAAATAATTCAATTTCCTTCATTGATCACAATTCAACCGTCCTGATAGCAACTCCCTAATCTAATTTAGCAAACACACAAAAACGATGGAGGGTTGACTTCTACGGATATTTTTAGATAGAGCCGTAGGGGATTCTGTTGACAGGCTCCCCTGGGCCCCGCTACAACAAACAGTCACCGTCAGGTGAAAATATTTCTATTGAAATATTAGTCCGAAGACTACGCAGCCATTGCAACATTAGCAAAATTGTCTTTTGCATTTAAATTTCTGAACTGTTTCCGCCTGCGCGGCAGCCGAATCTCGCTGAATAAAACTTATACCCTTCGGAGAATGTCAAAGCTAGTTCACCCCCCTATACCACTGGTGGAGGTGTCGGGTACCGCCCCCGAGTCCATAGCGCCTATCATGTACAGCGTTTATTATCATAGTCTTGCGACATCATAATGGTAACACTATTTTTTTACTTTGCAATCATTCCATTTTTTCCCAGAGGGCTACTCCATAGATTACCTCTCAGATGTGCATTTGGGTGGCATAGCATAGCTCGCCAATTATTTCAGACGCCGACTTACTGATATTCTACCCTAGGCAGGTAGAGTTCATATGGTCGATGGTGCTCCCGGAGGGGATAATATAATAATTTGACTTTAGCGATAGACTGGCCTAAAATTCTATTCCATATAACAATTATAATCCCCATAGAGTTGAACAGAGATGTATTGAATACCCTCAGGGCCCTCCTGCTATTATGCTTCCTTGGCTCCATGCGACATAATGTACTACACATAGGGAGAATAGAGAGAACCCTTATAGGGCTAGGGAGGTCAATCGAGAGAATAGAGAAAAAGTTATCATTGACCGAAAACATAGTTTACGTTGGCAGCGTCAAGTTTTATATCCCAAATTTTCCATCCGACTACATTCAGAGAGTAATAGCTGAAGGTCATTTCTTTGAAGAGAGAATTCTGAAAGAGCTGGACAGATATCTTGATAGGGGGAGTGTAGTTCTGGATGTGGGAGCCAATATAGGGAATCACACCCTCTGGTGGAGTAAAGTCACAGATGCTGTCGGAGTAAAGAGGGTGTATGCCTTTGAACCCATCGATCTAACCTTCAGTGCGCTCAGAAGGAACATTGAAATCAATGGACTGAGCGGTGATAGAGTCATTATAAATGAGATTGGACTTGGCAAAGATGAGGGAACGGCCGTAATAGATGGTAAGTATGATTATCACGATGTCGGGAGAACTTCGATCAGGGCTGAGACAAAGGGGGGTGCTCCATTCAAAATTATTCCCCTAGATGGCTACGTAAAGAGTGTAAAATTTAAGGATAAAAAGATTGATTTCATCAAAATTGACGTAGAGGGTTTTGAGGAGGATGTGCTGCTCGGAGCAAAAGAAACCCTAAAAAAATACAGCCCAATTATCTTTATAGAGATATTCCCGGATAAATTCGATAGAGTGAACAGATTGCTGGACTCTCTCGGCTATAGGCTGGAGAAGAAATTTGATGATATTAACCATCTGTATACCAAAGAGACCCAACCCAAAAAATAAAAATTATCCTGCCGTTGCTGATCCTGTGGAATGGAAGAGTGGAGATGTGTCCCCTAGGCTGGACTAGCCTGGACGGGTGCCGATGTAACGCTCTCTGGTCCGGTCATTCCGTACGGGAAGGAATTTAGAGGCGCAGTATATTTCTTTTCACGGCCTCCTCTATGGAACAGTCATGCTCCTTGGTGCCATCTCTTATACAAATCAGACGCTTTGTGCAGTTGGCTATGCTTGGCTCGTGGGTCACCATGACGATGCTGATACCCATCTCTTCGTTTAAATTTTTAAAGGTGTTCATTATGTCTTCGCTAGTCTTAACATCAAGATTGCCGGTGGGCTCGTCGGCAAAAATAACCGACGGATTGTTGACAAGTGCTCTGGCTATGGCAACTCTCTGCTGCATGCCGCCGGAGAGTTGAGTCGGATAGTAGTACATATGATCTTCGAGCCTAACGGATTTTAGTAGTTCTTCGATTCTCTCCTTCTTCTCCTTCCGGGAACAGTCAGCGTACATCATAGGCATTGCCACATTGTCGAACACTGTTCTCCTTGGTAGAAGATTAAAGCTCTGGAAGACAAAACCCATGTATTTATTCCTAATGTGAGCCAACTCATCCGTACTGAGATTGGAAACATTTTTGCCATTTAGATAGTAATTGCCACTGGTACAACTGTCCAGACAACCCAGTATGTTCATAAGAGTGCTCTTTCCCGAACCCGATTGACCCATAACTGAGAGAAAATCACCTCTGTAGACTACAAGGTTTACGTCCCTCAGAACATTCTGACTGGTGAAACCCCCCACAGAGAAATAGGTCTTATTTATATGCTCGATTCTTATTATTTCTTCCATGATCTACATCCATTACTACCTACTTTCTGCCCTTGGCAGTGGTTTTTTTAACAAGATAGGCCGATATGACCCTGTCACCAACCTTAAGATCTCCGGATTTTACCTCAGTATAGGCCAAATCACTTATGCCCTTTCTAAGAAGGAGACCCTCCGGCCTTCTACTACCCTTCCGTATAACATAGACATAGGCATAGTTACCAGTTTTCAGTTTATCAGCTATTTCACTCTTCCTGTTCTGGGGTAATTCTGGCGTTTTCATAGCTATGCGAGCTTCGGCCGAGGGTTTGAATCTGAAAACACTATTTGGAATCCTGATGGCGTTGGAAGCAGAATCTATGGTTATAGATACAAAGGCCGTCATGCCGGGAAGTAGCAGATTGTCACTATTGTCCACATCTATGATGACAATGTACACCACCACATTCTGCTCATAGGCTGGATCCAATCTGATTTGTTTTATTTTACCCTTAAAAACCTTATTTTTGTAAGCATCAACAGTAAATGTGACCTCGAGATCCTTATTTATAAGGCCTATATCCGCTTCGGAAACACTAGCCTCTATCTGCATTTTACTGAGATCCTTGGCTATCTTATAGAGTACCTGGGCCGCGGAGTTTGATACAACCGCCTGTCCCTCGTCCACCGGACGTGCCACCACAACTCCCGAGATCGGCGACTCTATGTGGAACTGGTCCAACTCTATCTTAGCTCTATCACGGTAGAATGCAGCCATTCTAAAGGACTCATATTTAACCGTAGCATCACCCTCGGCCACCTCTAGTTCTCTCTTTGAAATATGTTTGTTTTTGTACAGTTCTCTAGCCCTCTTCAGTTCAGCCTCTGCCACTCTATAGGAAGCTTCGGCACGTTTAGTGTCCGCCTCGTGGTATTTGACGTCTATTTCCTTAGCTTCGGCATCGAGCTTTGCCAATTTCTGTCCCTTCTCCACCTTATCATTATAGTCAACGTACATCTTCTCAATGACACCGTTCGTCAGACAGCCGACGTTAACTATGTCTATAGGGTTTATATACCCCGTTGCCGTTATAATCTTGTCTATCCTCCCAACCGTGACCTCCTCCAGATCAAAGTCCTTGACATCAAATTTTTTGATTCTCTTTCTCACCACACCGAGAAAAATCACAAGTACTAGGAATGCCGTAGAGCCAACGACGACAGCTCTTTTTCTTTTTCCCTTGATTCTACTTAAAATTCCACCTTCATTCATAAAAATCCACCTAGATTAATAATATTCTCTGTACTAAGTTTCCCTATCTGTTTCAGCAGTTCAAGTTTAGAAACCAGTAGGTTGTATTTTTCCTTCAGCAGTTCTGTTTTAACCCTCTCCAGACTTGATCTTGCCAGCAGGACATCGGTCATGCTGCTGCCGCCATTTTTGTAGGAAACAAGAACTCCATCAAAAATTTCCGTCTGTAGCCTAAGGCTCTTTTCAAGTGACGGAATCATATCTTTGTAATATTTGATGTTATTGATGATGTTCACAACATTGTCCTGGATGGCTCTTTTCCTGGATTCTATTTTTACGCTATAGCTCTCTAGATGTCTCTGCTGTGCCCTTAGTCTATTGACGCCGCTAAAACCCGAGAAAATCGGAAAATTTACTTTGGCATTGAGACCAACCATTGTCTCAGTCCTTTTAACGTGTTCCTGGTTCTGTTTCAGTAAAATTTCCCCCGAATACCTATCGTCCTCCATGGAGGCGCCCGCTCTGACTCCAGCCGTAACGATTGGCAACATATCGAGTTTAGCTAGCCTAAGACTATCCTCAACCTGTTTTTTCTCCTCGAGAAATTTTTTTAGTTGTGGGTCACTCTCTATAGCATCTTTGATGCGGTTTTCCACGTCTGCCACGCCGATTTTTAGTCCACCTCCCGTAGGATTTTCCAGGAACAAATTCTGGTCAGACCTGAGATCCAGGTGATGATTAAGCTCCATACGCTTTTCCTTGATAACTCTGTCCAATTCGGCGGTGGCCATTTTTGCTTCTAGATAACTGCTCTCCGCCTTCAGCTTGTCGCCTGGACCAAAGGAGCCCAGTTTCTGCTTGGACGCCGCTATTAGACGCAGCTCCGCTCTAGCATTTTCCTCCTCTAGCTTTGCCTTTTTCTGTTCCTCCAGCAGTATTATATAGTGGTAAAGTCTAACGCTATTCAGGATGGATTCCTGAGTAACATTAGATTCTTCATATTCATAAGCCTTTGCTGCATACTTGTGTGTGCGCAACGAGAAAAAATCCCTACCGGAATTGAATAAATTATAGTCTGCACTGATGCTAGCGTTCTTTGTGCTGCTTCCATAGTTGTTATCGCCGTACTCTATTTTGTTCCCATCCACCTCCCGCCCCAGGTTTTTATTGAAATTTTTGTTGTATTCAGCAGTTGCTACAACGCTTGGCAGGAATTTGGAAAAACCAATATTTGCCTCATTTCCACTTGCGAGCGCCGAAAGACGTGCTGCAACCACCGAAGGGTTGCTTTTTTTTACCAATTCAATCAGCTTGTTGAGGTTCATTGGAATTACACCATTTGCTGCTGGTTCTGCAACATTGACCCCCCTAGCCATCCCCGTGATCGCAGCGCCGACTATGGGAGGAACAGTGAATAAAAAACACAAAAACAGACCCAATCGGGCTAATTTCACGGACACTGGAACCTATTAGTAACCTAGCACTATTGTATACCAGGAAAAGTAATTTGTCAAACTCTGATTCCGGTGGATACCGTCTACTATTTCTTGATGAGCCGAGTGTCTCTATGTTTTTGCTGCCCTCTATGAAATCGGCTGACTCGGTAGCATATTTTGTTCTTCACTGCCTCTGCACTTCCCCCGATGACCTCCGTATTTCGGCCTGTCTTCCATCGGCTAATTCTGTCTGGCCATGGAGAGACTGCGTTCTCCGGCTCTTCAAATAATTATACTGTAGAGCATTTTAGACGGGTCTCACAGACACATTGTGACTATATGGTAGCCGCCGACCCGGTTTCCTGCGGCTGAGATCTCTTCCGGCCGAGTCCACCATATTTACTACCGCCGCATGGCATGTGATCGAATCATAGTATTCACATTTACAATTCTCTCTTGTTTTTCCAAATATTGGATCTAGTACGGCTGATATGGAAAGGCAGATCAAAAGGGTATATCAAGAAATAGCAGGCAACGCCCCTATAATAATCTAGAATATTGCTTTTAAATATAATTGTTGTAATATAAATAATACTGTATCTTTCCTTAGAGTCTTTCTTTGGAATACGAAAAATACATTTACGATAGGATGTTATTGTACTACGATATATCCGATAGAATTAGAGAGGAGATTCTAAAGCTAGAGGGTATAAGTGATAGTGTAAAATTTGATGTGCTGCTGCCATTTCCGGAAGATATAAGGAGAACTACCGACCATCTGCTCGAGAAGTACATAGCATACCTGAAGAATATAAGAAATAGCAGGCTTAGGGATGAGATATTTGCTATCCTGGACGATCTGCTGGAATGTGTTGCTGTTTATAAAAACAAGTTATATGATATCTATAGAGACAAGTGATTTTAACTATGCAGGACATTTTAGATGAAACCGACAACCTCATGCAGAGAGTGGTGGAGTCTCTGAAGAAAGACCTGGCCACAATTAATACCGGGCGGGCCACCCCATCCCTTCTGGATAGAGTCATGGTGGAGCACTATGGTAATTGCACGCCTCTGAATAGAGTTGCCAGCATATCGGTTCCCGATCCCCTAACTCTGTTACTCCAAATCTGGGACAAGTCCATGGTCGGTAGCGTTGAAAAAGCCATATTGGCCGCTAATCTTGGTTTCAGCCCGGTGATCGAGGGTACGACCGTCAGAGTCAACATACCCAGACTCAGCGAAGAACGAAGGAAGGAGCTGTGCCGAGTTGTCAAAAAATATGGTGAGGACAGAAAAGTGTCCATCAGAAACCTGAGAAAGGATTCGCTGGAGAAGATCAAGAAAAACAAAAGCGGTTTTGGAGAGGATGCACTCAGGGATTTTGAGAAGAAGGTGCAGAATATAACGGACAAACATGCAAAGAGTGTGGATGAACTGGTTGCTGCCAGAGAAAAACTCCTGTTAACCATCTAGGTTTTCAAGATGTTGGGAAAATCTATCGTTTTGGTCTCCCTTTTATCTGTGTCGCTACTGCTTCTGCTAGCGCTAGTCTCTCTGAGACCGGGTTGGAGACCGCAGGGTCGTGGGGCCCCCACTGTTTCCGGGAGGCATACCAGTGATTTTCCTGAGAGTGTTGCCATAATAATGGATGGCAATGGGAGATGGGCAAATAGCAGAAATCTAGATATTAGCCAGGGTCACAGGAAGGGGGCGGAAACACTGGAAAAGATCACGGAATATGCGGAGAAAATTGGCATAAGGTCACTTACCCTCTACACATTCTCGACGGAAAACTGGAATAGATCCGAGAAAGAGGTTGGCTACATTCTGGAGCTGGTTAGATCGTATCTGGATGGCTACCTTGATAAACTAGTGGAAAACAATGTCAGACTGAGAGTGATAGGGGATTTAGATAGACTGGATCAGAGTATGCGCACAAAAATAGAAGAGCTAGAGAGGAAAACTGCTAAACACGACGGCCTCTTCCTAAACATAGCCTTTAGCTACGGCGGAAGAGCAGAGATAGTGAATGCGGCAAAGAACATCGCTCTGGACGTGAAATCCGGTAGACTGCGAACCGATGACATAAATGAGGACACCTTCAAGAACTATCTCTATAATCCTGATATAGTCTATCCGGACCTTGTCATAAGGACTGGGGGTTATCTAAGGCTTAGTAACTTTCTACTATGGGAGATAAGCTATTCAGAGTTATATTTCACCGATGTTCTATGGCCGGACTTCGATGAGAAATGTCTAGATTTGGCCGTGGAAGAGTTTAAAAACAGGAAAAGAACCTATGGTAGAAGATGAATTGAAAAGAAATGTGTTGTCACGGATCTGTGGCCAGCTCGGAGGTAAAATTAGCCACAGCTTTAGGATAAACTGGCGCAGGTACTTCCTAGCAACATCCTATTTTGCACTCCTGTTCGTATCTAGTCTCTATTTCAGAGGTCTGTACACCATTCTAGTTCTGGGATTATGTGTGCACGCGGCTAGAAGGACGGCCATGGCAACCGAGGGCTGTGACTGCGGCAGAGTTTGTACCCTTCTCTCCTATGCCTATGCCATTATTCCGGGTTTCTCCATGCTGCATCTGTTGAGTCTAAAAAATTCTGCAGATTTTATCGTGTGGCTATCTCTATTACTAGTTGCTATAAAAACATCAATCTACATATTTGAGAGCGTATTTGAAGGCAGAATCCTGTCTGAAAAATTACATCCCACTAAAACCAGTCTAGGTTTTCTGGGTTCGCTGCTGGTCAGTGTTCCCATTGGTCTTGTGTCATCGCTATTCCTCAAGCAGAGGCTCATTCGTTTTACCGCTGTGAATGTGTTCATGGCGGTGCTAGTGCATGTGCAGGACATTATGGGCTATGGACTAGGAAAATATCTGGACCCGGGTGGAGAGGATTTATTTATTGTGAATTACACTAATCTGGCTCTACTGACATCTTTTCTAGTATTTTTAATTATCTTTAAGCTCATCGGAGCATGATCCCAAAGATTCGGACATTGGTTCCAGTCTGCCTGCTATTTACTCTTCTTTTTGGCTGTGGAGGAGAGGAGGAGAGCCCTGGAACCAAGGAGGGAGGTGATTTCGTAGCCCTTAGAGCTAGCGAAACAAATTTGAGAGCTGGTCCAGGGAAACATTTTCCAGTTGTCTACGTCTACAAACTGAGGCATATGCCTCTCAGAGTTCTGGGGGAATACGACAAATGGCTCAGAGTCATCGACATGGACGGTGACAGTGGCTGGGTCAATGAGGGGTTGACCACAAAACTTAGAACTGTCATAACCATAAACACAGAACAATTTATGTACCATAATTTTGACCAGATCTCCTATCCGACACACAGAGTTGAAAAGAGTGTTGTAGCCAGACTACTGGGGTGTAAAAAACACAGATGCAGGGTGAGCATCGGAAAAACCCGGGGATGGATCAACAAATCTGATCTCTGGGGCTACGGTTGGTGAGATACTCATGGGGTGTGGGCCGGGAGATTATTTTAGGGTTGTGTCCCTCTCCTCTATGATCTCCATGAGTTTCTTTATGTTCTGGGACTTATTTTTTCTCATGACCAGGATAACGTCATTTTCCTCGACTACCACGAGGTTTTCGATGTCGGAACAGCAGATTATTTTACCGCTAGACCTCAGGTAACAGTTCTCCGTATTGTTCACAATAACTCTTCCCTGTATCACATTATTGTCCTCTGTCCTATCCCTGCTCATAGAAAAAAGAGAACTATAGTTCCCCATATCACTCCACAGCAGGTTCATGGATACCGTCACGAGTTGTTTTCCATCGAGCTTCTCCATAATCGCATAGTCGAATGATATGTCTTTGCACTTCGGGAAGCATTTGTCGTTGAGATAGAGGGTATTCCCAGTATAACTGGACTGTTCCAGAGTTTCCCCGATATTATTCCAGAGCTCTTCACAGCTCGTTCTGAACAGAGAAGAGAGTATAGACAATTTGCACATAAATATTCCAGAATTCCACAGATATTTTCCATTCTTTAGAAAACCCATCGCTGTTCCAAGATCTGGTTTCTCAACGAATTTATCCACTGCATAGGAATTACTATGGAATTTTTCTTTTATTTTTATGTAGCCGTAGCCGGTCTCCGGATATGTCGGCCTTATGCCAAAACATACCATCATGCCATCTAGGGCCCATTGCTCGCCCTCCTGGAGATATTCTACATACTGATTCGCAT
>JAITBB010000005.1 GCA_031283795.1 Rickettsiales bacterium | reverse complement strand
AGTGTCTCGACTGCATGGTCTTTGATTTGCCCGAGTTATAGAGTTCTCTCTGTCTCTCTAGAGTCCTGGAGCCCTCCACAATGGCAAAATCTATTGGGCTCAGACTGATAACTCTACGTGCCACTAGGTTCAGCTCTGGCGCTACGGTGGCCAGCATCTGCTCGCTTCTGGTACCGAATGAATATCCGCTGCCATTGCTCCTATTCACAGAAACACCATTACTCATCGCAGATTCTTAGCTGCTGGTTTATATTGTAAAAATCCATGAGCATCTGATTTATGTAGAAGCTGTTTATTTTATTCAGATCTTCCATAAGATTTTCCTGGAATTCTTTGGAATATTCTACAGGATTGGGGCATGGATTTAGTCTGGGCACCCTGCTACAGCCGAAGACCATAAGCGGTGGAACGATGAATGGCAGCGTCAGTCTAGAATTCACCATTCTTCAGTTTGCCTCTGATGCTATCCATGTCTTTCGTTCCCCTATATTTTCTCCTACTTGCCATTCGTTCAATGATCAGAGCCTTTTCTCCGTCCCTCTGGCCTTTTCTATAGATGAGGATAGAGAGAATGAGAATAATGGCCACTATGGCCAGCGATATTGTCAGAAACATGTCAGAATTTCTCTTTGATTTGTGAATTCAACTCATTTCCTATTGATCTGAGTGTAGCGGCTAGAGATCTAGCCAAAATATAGAGTCCATAGCTGAGAAATATTCTAAATATGTGGGTTCTGAACATATTCTATCCTTCGCCGGTAAGTTTGAGTTTGTCACTACGGATATCGCAAATTCTTTCGTTAATTTTATAGCCCTCAACTCCAAAGGTAACGACTACTCCCATCCATCTGAGCAGCGTTGCTGTGTTTGCCGGTATATCCTTTGAGGTTATCACACTGTATAGAGCCACTGCCATTAGAATGGCGAAAAATATATATTCCAGTATTATGCTGCTAGACTTTGCGTGCCTAGAATTTTCGAAAATACTTGGCTCGCACTCCTCTCTTTGTTCTATTTCCTGCCTTCCCTGCCCCATAATTTTTAAGTTGCGCCTGAATTCGATGAAAAATCTAGAACGGCATTATGATGGTGGGGAGTACTATATTTTGATACGTTGAAATTTGGAGTCTGAGAGTAGTCCGTTTTCCCGATGAATTCCCTTGATTTAAAAGTTCTCTGTGATATCCATGTCAAAGCCGATTGGTGAGAATATTTTTGAAAAAACAGAAGAGATCGTTGGATAGACTGCCGGATGAAGACAAATCCGTGAAGGGAGGTGCGACTAGGGATATGAACGGGCCTGGAGTCATGTCCATACCCTCTGTTGGGAAAAAGATGATGCCGCAGGGCACAGTGTCCGGCTATCCTCTATTTATCTACCAGATGATTCTACTGCTTGATCTGGTGGGCTGTGTCGCTCTGGTGTCCTCGATGAGGAAAAGCACCTATTCCTGGGGAAAATGTGCAGCCCTGGGACTAGTGGTACTTCACATGCTATTTTGTCTGTATAGAACCTATCGTGTTCTACTTGCGCGTCTCTCTCTGAGACTATCAAAATTCTGTGAAGAACTCGATAGCATTCCTGTAGATAATATGGGTCCGTTTCTTAGGGCTCTGAGGGAGCTTCTCAATAGGTTTCTAAAGTTTTCTACAAAGTCGACTCCAGTAGCCTATAGAGGACTCAAGGGAAATGAACTCCTTAGAAAGATAGTCTATGGTGTGGAAAACATGGGGAAGCTGAGAAGAGAGAGTAGACTTCTTCCCATCACGGCCAAAGTACTTTCGGGTATTCTGAGTAACATATCAAAGTATATGGGTCTCGGTAAGCTGGTAAGCAAGATCAAAACTGCTCTTAGAGAACGCAGAGCGACCCGTGAACCAGCTCGGAGGCTTATAAAGAGAGAAATGGACGCTGTCAGGAGACGCCGCCGGGGCATACTCTCTCTAGTTGATAGGCTTAGAAGTGGTCGTGTAGAAAAAACCAAAAAAAGCGAAACCGCAGACAGGGAAAGAGGAAAAATGAGGGGGAATAGAGAAAGGACCGGAGAACCGGTCTCTGACAGGGATAGAGCCACCATAGCAGACGAAGTGGCCAAGATCATGGGTAGCTATAGAAAGTTTGATGATTCTCTGAAGGAAGACTATGGCGACCTTAGACAGAGAGCTAGAGCTATAGAGGAGATAGGTAGGGAGGATTCTGGCCTGGGTCTAAAGGCCAAGCTGGACAGAGAAATAGCCACAGGGAAACTTCTCGACGATTCTTCCGCCAGAATCACCAAGGATTGCAATATCCTCAATAAAATGTTTGAAAAAGTTCTGGATACCGCAACCAAGCTTACAGAGGAGGTTACAGGCATAGAGATTAATGGAGACGGGGTGAGAGGATTCGGCTGGAGGGAAGAAGCAGAAGCCCGGGGTGTTGAGAAGGGAGCAGAGGAGAGTAGAGTGAATAGAATGAATGAGAGCATGGACGAGAGTGCAGGGAAAGGTAGAGGTAGAGAGACAGACAGCACCCCAGCCAGGCGTCACGATAGTCAACCTGCGCCAACCCCGGCAGCCGAGGAGGGAAGAAGACATTTGTCGTCTACCTCCACCATCAGTCACCTCAGCGGCTGTGTCCCCAGTACATCTGGATCTAGCTCGATCCCAGTCACACAACCCCAGGTCTCTCCTCACCCTCGGGAAAAAAATCCGACCCGCGGTACTCTATACAAGTAAGTGGGAACTCACCACTCTACCCTCTAGAATAGCATTTTCGGGATGGTGATATTTTCATAGAGTATGTCTCTACATGCCCTTTACCACCACGTCAAAGAACTCGTCGCCCTTTAGACTAGCCCCTCCCACCAGGATTCCGTCTACCGAATCCAGGTTACATATCTCCTTAGAATTGGAAGCCTTTACAGAGCCACCATACAGAAGAGTTATCTCCTCTAGAGGAAGAGAACTCTTCTTAGAGAGGACCTTTTTAAGATAACCATTAGTCTCCTCTATCTCATCGAGGGTTGGGACCTTTCCGGTTCCTATAGCCCAGATAGGCTCGTAGGCTACTATAGTTCTTGCTATGTCCACATTCTCGGTGGAATCGAAGATCTGTTTTGCGAGAAACTCCATATGTTTCCCGGACTCTCTTATGTTTAGGGGTTCTCCAACACAAATTATCGGAGTTATGCTATTTTCTATGCAGGCTATAGCCTTTTTTGCAACTACTTCGTCGGTTTCTCCTTCAAATTGCCTTCTTTCGCTGTGGCCAACTATGGCATATTCCACTTCGAACTCTCTAAGCATCAGAGGGCTAAGATTCCCGGTGAAACTGCCCTTGGTCTCATAGTGGCAATCCTGGGCGCCTATTACCACCTTAAACTGCTCTGTATCCTTGTTGTGACCAGCGGCAACCTGTTTTGCGAAGGGCAGGTAGATGGATGGAACACAGAGCAGCACGTCTGGGACGTCTTTTCTGTTTATCTTCTCAAAAAGTTCCACTTTTTTAAAGAAATTCTGAAACCACTTCTTAATTTCCTTTCGGGATCCGTTCATTTTCCAGTTCCCAGAAACAATTCTAATCATATTCACTCCTAGATTTCTATGATTTGAAATCACTATGATTTAGATTACAGAGTATCTATGTAAAAATCAAAGATTTTGTTTTTCTAGAGGAAACTGCCAACTAGTTCCTACTTTCGGATAACGGGGGTGGAAAGTTGGGCTATGGCGACTACTATGTTTATGTTTTCAGGAGGACCAGAGCGCCGCAGAAATATGCTGAAATGTTTCTTCAGTACAAACTTGCAGTGAACTACTGCAAGGAGTAGATGATCCATCGAAGACGCAAAATAAAAGTCAATTTCCCCAAATTTACAACCTGGTTGACAAAGAATTGGGGCCTGTGTAGGATGCCGTCACTGTTCTGTTTTTTTATTCTTTATTTATATGAAACTACCAGATTGGCCCCTGCCTAGGTATATGAATAGAATTGAACTGGGTCTAGACAGGATCCAGGCATTGCTGAGTAAACTTGGAAATCCCGAGAGACATATTTCTCCAGTTTTTCACATTGCAGGGACGAATGGCAAGGGCTCTGTGAGCGCTTTTCTCAGGTATATCCTAGAAGAGTCTGGCTATGTGGTGCATAGAAACACTTCTCCTCATCTAGTGAGGTTCAACGAGAGGATAGAGGTATGTGGAAAGGAAATAGAAGACAGCTACTATAATGAACTGGCCAGCGAGTGCAGATACACCATGGAGAAAAATAAATTGGATGCAAGCTACTTTGAGATAATTGTGGTCATAGCTCTCATGGCCTTCTCACGAAATGAGAGTGATGCTACGATCATGGAGGTGGGCATGGGTGGTAGACTGGATGCGACAAATGTCATTGAAAACCCGCTAGTGTCCATAATAACTCCGATTTCTCTGGATCACGTCGAGTCCCTTGGCGATACGGTGGAGAAAATAGCGGGAGAAAAAATGGGTATTGCTAAGAAGAATAGACCGGTTGTGGTTTCAAACCAGCCGGAGGGTGTCCTGAGAGTGATAGATGCTAGGGCGAAATCACTGAATTGTCCGGTCTATAGCGCTGGAGCGGACTGGGAGTGCAGAAGATTCGACGATTTTTGCGAGTTTAGCGGCTTTGGGAGGAGGATTAGGGCCCCATTACCCGCACTGGAAGGGGCTCACCAGGTTATGAATGCCGGAACGGCCATCGCTGCTCTACTGTCCCAGGATAGGATCCCGGTGGACGAATCCAGTATTTCTAGAGGTCTACAAAAGGTTGTCTGGAGAGCTAGACTGCAGAATCTAGCTGCTACAAAACTGCAGGAGTATGTCGAGAGAGATTCGGAACTATATCTGGACGGTGGTCACAACGAGGGCTGCGCCCATGTTCTGGCCGACTGGCTGAGGGAGAAGGACAGTAGAGAGAAAAGGGATAATGTGCTGATAATATGTATGCTAAAGAGAAAAAACTCGAGAGCCTTCATAGAAGTGATCGGCAGGCTGTTCTCTACGGTGATAGTGGTCTCCAATGCTAATGAGGCCTATCTAGAGGCTGAAGAGTTTGTAAAAGAATTTAACGATATGGGTCTGGATGTCTATGGAACCTGCAGCAATGCTGAGGATAGTCTGAGAATGGCTAGAAGTGTGGAAACCGGCGGGAAAAAGAGGATTCTGATCTGTGGTTCCTTCTATTTCTGCGGTGAAGTTCTAGCACTTTTGGAGCCCGGACGGAATAACTAGAGAGGATAGAGGGAATAGGCATAGGTGATCAGAATCTATAGCCCATGGAGAGGCCGAGACTACTGTTCTCCCGATCGGTTTTGATGTATTTTATACCGGATCTGTAGGCGCCGTTTGTGGATGTGAAATCAATTCCAAATTCAAAGCGGGCCTTGTCATATAGGTCGCTTCTAATGGGTTTTCTATATCTAGCAGATAGACTAATCTCTACGACACCGGCAGGGCTAAAATCTATCTCTAGACCCGGTACCAGATCAAACATTTTCATCGAAAAATCAAAATTACTGCCACTTTGACATTTGGCTATATGAAAGAAGTCGACATACAGGTTTGGTCTGGCAATGGCCCCACCAGGTAGTTCAAGACCATAGCCCAGGCCAATGGTTAGGCCATTACCCAGTGCCAGATATTTAATGGTTTCCAAGCCATGCTCTCTCCAATCCCCCACTAGAATAGTTACCGGACTAGGATTATTATTGTCAGTTGTCCAATCAGCTGCTACAGTGATTGGCATAGCAATTTTTTTGGAAACTCTGTACAATTCATCATCGGACAGAATATTTTTCGGTAGGACGAATTTAATTTGGCCGGCAGTTTTATACACATCTAGTCCGGAATGGACAAAACAGTCCAAATAGAGTGTTTCCGTTATATTGCTTCGAAGATGGAGACCACGAGATGCTCTATGAAAATTTTTTATTTTATGTTCATATTTGGAGTGAGGAGGAGATACTCTAACTAGAGTTGTACTGGGAAAAGACTGATAAGTCAAGAAAATTCCACCCCTTAGCCCAATTCCGTTTATGGTCCCATCGAATACTTCACCTCCCAGGATGAAACCTATGGCGCCGAGACCAGCAAGCCCTATATTTTCCATTCTATTGTGGTACTGTGTCTCAATCCATAGCTTTTGGCCAACATTTTTCCTGGTAATATCCACCAGACCTATGGAGGAAGTCTCTAGTGCAACGAAGGGTAATCTGGAAAAATTTCCAAAGAGATCATATATAGTGTTCCGATAGACGTTCTCTGCCTCCTTTGGATTCCAATCATATACCCTAATGTCCACATTAGGCTGTCCATAGTTTTTATAAATATTTCTTACATAGCTAATAAGGTCCGCTAGTTTTTTATCCGTCATGTCCTCATCTGCCATGTTTACAACAAACAGGTTGAACGGTTCAGCGTCTGGATATATGATTTTTATATTGGGTGGCTGTTGTTTCTGAGATTTTGCGCTAATTCCGACTATGTTCAGAGGTAGAATCAGCAAAAGTAATGCTAATTTCTTCACAGTTTAATAAAAAACATGGCCGGTAAACATCTCCGGTTATCTTTAACTATTTCCATTTTATACCTAGTCCTGGTGCTGCGGCCGGGAAATTATACTTTTTCTCTATCCTCTAGGTGTTTTTTGGTTAGTCTAAAGATCAACTTTTCGAATTTCCCTTTGGTTAGGTCCTTGTCGTCGAATCTAAACTCACTTTCCTTTGGATGCAACACAAATTTATTGTCGTTGAAACCATTAGACTTAGCGGGTCTATCTCTGGTACAATTCCAGCTAGACTCCATGTCACTGATGTGGTTCTTTCTATGGGCAGATTCGTTGTCTAGACACCGGGTCTGTCCTCGGATTGGTTTTCCATGGGAAAAAACTAATCTGGAATCATGTCTGGCGTAGACCATGAAGTTTCCCAGAGAAATTTGGAGATGGGTCCATTGTCAAGCCTGGGGGTTTGGAATTTTATCACTGTGCCAGTGTGTCGAGACATAGGACTTCACACCTAGCTATTTTTTAGCAGATCTTTGGCCTTTTTAGTCAATTCAATGTTCAGTTCCCGGAGCTGTTCGTCATCGACCGCAGAGGGACTTCCCATCATCAGGTCAACTCCCCGGCCATTGGGAGGGAAAGCTATCACCTCCCTTAGACTTGGTTCATCCAGAAGCAGCCTGACCATTCTCTCCAGACCAAAGGCGCAACCCCCGTGGGGTGGGGCGCCATACTTAAATGCGCTAATCATACCGCCAAATTTGCTGTCAACTGCAGCGCGCGAGTAGCCGGCGAGCCCAAAAGATTTGTACATAATCTCCGGCTTGTGATTCCGAATGGCCCCACTGCACATCTCTTGGCCGTTGCACACACAGTCGTACTGGTCAGCTATGATTGTTAGTGGATCGTTGGTGTTGAAGGCCTCTAGACCACCCCTTGGAAAGGAAAATGGGTTGTGTGAGAAATCGAGTTTTCCCGTTTCCTCGTTGATCTCATAGAGTGGAAAGTCCACTATCCAGCAGAATTTATACTCTTCCCCATTGATCAGGTCCAGCTCCTGGCCAAGTTTTGTCCTCACCTTTCCAGCCAGTTTAGCCGCTTCACCCTCCACATCACAGGAAAAGAACAGTGCGCCACCACTGCCTATGCCGGTTCTGTTTCTGATCATTTCCAACTCATCTCTGTTCATAAATTTGGCCACAGGGCCCTTTGCGACGCAGTCCCCATCGAATACTATGTACCCAAGACCTTTAGAACCCTCCTCCACAGCATAGTCAACCATTTTGTCGAAGAAACTTCTAGGTCTATGGGCAATATTCTCGACGGCTATAGCTCTGACCACGGCCCCGCCTTCGATGGCCTTTGCAAAGGTGGAAAAATTTGAATTTCTAAATATATCGGAAACGTCATAGATTAGTATCGGATTTCTCAGGTCTGGCTTATCTGTGCCATATTTCATCATCGAGTCCCCGAAAGATATTCGCCTAAATGGAGGTTTTGATACTACCCTCCCGGAGAAAGTGCTAAACAAATCGTATAGCACTGGTTCCATAGTGTCGAACACATCCTCCTGCTCTACGAAACTCATTTCCACATCCAACTGATAGAATTCTAGAGTTCTATCGGCTCTGGAGCCCTCGTCTCTAAAGCAGGGAGCCAGTTGAAAATATTTGTCAAATCCCCCAATCATGAGCAGCTGTTTAAACTGCTGGGGTGCCTGGGGCAGAGCGTAGAACTTGCCGGGATGAATTCTGCTGGGCACTAGGAAATCCCTGGCTCCTTCGGGAGATGAGGCGGTTAGTATGGGGGTCTGGAACTCCAAGAAACCACTCTCCCACATTTTCTGCCTGATGAAGGCGAAGAGTTTGTTTCTGAGAACAATGTTCCTATGCATTTTCTGCCTACGGAGATCGAGGTATCTATACCTGAATCTCAGATCTTCCGGATATTGCTGGTCATCGGTATTCACCTGGAATGGAATCTGTTCTGCCCTACTTTCTATATCTATGCTCTTTATCAGAACTTCCACTTCTCCAGTAGGTAGATTTGGGTTGATGGTCTCTTTAGATCTTGGGACAACCTGACCACTGACGAAAATAACACTCTCATAGCTCAGGTTCGAGACCAGTTCAACCAGATCGGAATTTCTTCCGCGATCGATGACGCACTGGGTTATTCCATAGTTATCTCTCAGATCTATAAAAATTAGACTTCCATGATCCCTAATGCTATGGACCCAGCCGCCCAGTCTAACGGCAATGTCCAGAAAATTCCTATTTAATTGTCCGCAGGTGTGTGTTCTCAGCATATTGACCTAGAAATGTTCTTGACTAAAGCGCAGGGACGAGAGTTCCCCCGTGGTGCCACCCTGCTTTGTGAACGATAACCCATCCACCTCGAACGGCTATGTCGGGCCTACCCGT
>JAITBB010000078.1 GCA_031283795.1 Rickettsiales bacterium | reverse complement strand
TTTCCGGCCACCTGATAGACAAAAACAGGGAAGAAACGCTGCAATTCCTAAAAAATATGTTCTCCATGCTACTATATTTTATTTTGGTCTTCACCCTTGTGGCCGAAATATTTATGCCGCAGATTGTGAGAATGACCGCGTCAGGATTTTTTGCAAACACCGAAAAATACAGATTGACGGTAACCCTATCCAGAATAACGTTCCCATATCTAGTCTTCATATCACTCGGTAGCCTTATGTCCGGAGTACTCCAGACACATGGAAAATTTCTGGCCGTAGCCATAAATCCTCTGCTGCTAAACCTAGTGTTCATAGTGTCGTCCCTACTATCTCCTCTGTTCACCCTAAACATTGCGCATCTACTTTCCTATGCCGTCATCATCGGTGGCGCTCTGCAATTCATATGCGTATTTCTTTCTGTAGTTTGCCAAAAAATTATCCTCTATCCGACAAGGATAAAAATGGATCGGTCGACCCGAAAATTTGTAAAAAATTTCTTTCCCGCTCTACTGAGCAGTGGTATAGACCAGTTGAACTCAATGGTTGTGTCAACCATGCTCTCCGGTATGGCTGGTGCCATATCCCAGGTCTACTACGCGGATAGGCTCGTTCAGCTACCCACAGCGCTAATAGGAACAGCCATAGGTGTGAGTATACTACCCCTACTGTCAAAAAGAATAAAACAGAACGACGATAATAAGTTCAGGCTTCAGGAGGATGCAATACTGACAGCCCTGTTTTTAGGTCTACCATCCACGATCTACCTGTATAGACTATCATACATATTTGTGCCAATTCTATTTGAAAGGGGTGAATTTACCGGAGTATCATCAATGGCCGTTGTGAGATGCACAAAAATATATGCCACTGCCCTACCCGCCTTCATACTATCAAAAATACTCCAGAGTATATTTTTCTCTAGTGGGGACACAAAAACCCCAATGATCTCTGCCCTAATTTCTATGTCGTCCAATATACTGCTGGCCCTGATCCTGAGAAGATACCTTGGCCAGGAGGGTATACTACTATCCTCAGTCCTGTCAGCCTACCTGGACTTTGCCTCGCTGCTGGCAATACTCCTGTCAAAGAGACTACTAATTTTATCAGATAGATTCCTGCTGATTTTTGCTAAAATGTTCTATGCTCTGGTGTTTCTGCTGCTAACCTTTGCAGCCTGTGATAAATTTATCCCATTTGGCTCAGCGATAGCTCCGGGATTCGTAAAGTTCATAGTAACTGCGCTTCTATCTGGTCTAGTGTACCTGGCGATTTCCTATCTTCTGGGAGTAATCAATCCAAAAAAATATGCTCCACCTCATTCGTGACCTGGTCAGAGTTCCGAGCCTTAGCGATAGCTTTGAGGCCGTGGCTAAAGCTCTGGACCTCTGTAGAGAGTTTTTACCGAGGAATCTCGGAATCACCACAACAGAATTTATAAAAAATGGCCACAGATCTCTAATATTTTCAAACGCCGGCGGTCTAGAGTTCGATGTTATCAGCTCCTGCCATATCGATGTGGCCCCCGCCCAGACATATGAAATGAAAATAGACAGAGGCAAGATATTTGGGCGTGGTGTGTTTGACATGAAGAGTTTTGTCGTTAGCAGCTTGGCCAATCTGAGGGAGTTGGCCATAGACGGAAGAAATATCAGATACGCCGTTGTGCTAACCTCCGACGAGGAAATTGGGGGCGAGAACGGTATGAGATACCTGGTCGAGACCGTAGAGCTCAAAACACATTTGGTTTTAGACAGTGACAGTGGTAAAAATATAAATAGCATAGTCCGAGAGAATCTCGGAGCCATAACCATAGAACTTATAGGAAAGAAACAGAGTGTTATCCAAACAATTCTAAATATAAAGAATAAATTTGTCGGTTACCACTGTGAAAACTATGGTAACGAGATGGACATCAATTTCGCCGACGGAAATATCTTAGAAACCATTAGGAATTGTCTGGATAACGAAGTAACATTCAGAACACTAATGTTGAACGCGTACGCAAGACACGATATCTCTAATGGTTACCATCAGCTCTACAGGCAAATTATGGAAAAAAACGGGGTGACAGCAGAATACATAACAACCAGTGGCACAAATGACTCAAGATATTTCTTCGAAAAGGGAGTAACACTGATCAGTCACCAGGCCACCGGTGGCGGTAACCATCGGGAAACCGAATGGCTGGAGCTAGAGTCTTTCTATAAATTCAACCGAATCCAAAGAGAGTTTCTAATGACACTGGACAAGCTTTTCTTTCCACCATCACTTTGACAACCTTCCGACTTCTTTGAGGTAATTATCAATCTGCTCCGTATTTATTTCCAGCTGAGCCTTCTGGGCGAAGTTTTCGGTAAATTTTATGGCCAAATAGAGTGGGACATCTATCTTACCGACCCTATTTATAATTATGGAAGTACTCAGGGCATCTATGTTGGTATCCTTATTTCTGTTGTCTATTTTGAGCACCATCTTTGTGGAGGTACCATCACCCTTGGCATTTATAACCAAATCACATATTCCGCCACTGATAGTAAACAGACCATCGAAATCGTTAAATATTGTACCACTATTGTTAAAAAGTACTTCGCTGACGTTCATTTTCAGCAGACTTTTATCCATATAGACCCTCGACAGTTTTTTTCTAAGATCATCAAAACCAATTTTCTTGACAAACAAACTCTTTCCAACGAATTTGAACTGCATATTCAGTGAAGAGCCAAAAACAGCCTCAGCCGGACCAGCTCCCTTTAACAGTCCGCCTATACCTAGAGTCCCTTTAAAATCCGCCCCTCCACTACCATCATTCTCCATGAAAAGCCTGATGATATCCTCAATATTATAGATAGTATCAGTAAGAACCAGATTCACCAGTCTACTACCCCTCAGATCCACTATGCCAAGCAGCTCCGTCGTGCCCCCCAGT
>JAITBB010000047.1 GCA_031283795.1 Rickettsiales bacterium | reverse complement strand
CCAACGGGCTTTATGCACATTGGTAATCTCTATTCGGCGATGGTCAGCGAAAGGGTTGCTCATATGTCTGGCGGTATCTTTTTTCTGAGAATTGAGGATACGGACAGCAGAAGAGAGGTGGCCGGAGCCGTTGGAAAAATAATTACCGCATTGGATCACTTTGGACTAGCATACGATGAAATAACTTTGGAGGATAGAGATGTGGGTGACTATGGACCCTATATTCAGAGTAAAAGAAAGCTCATCTATATGGTATTTGCCAGAGAATTGCTTCTTCGAGGGCGGGTCTATCCATGTTTCTGTAACGAAGAGGAACTGGAAAACATAATTAGCAAACAGAGGACTCAGGGCTGCAAAAGACTAGGCTACTATGGTATGTGGGCTAAATACAGAGGTTTTCCAATCCAGGAATCTATAAGGAGAATCGAGGCTGGGGAAAAATATGTACTTAGGTTCAAATCTCCTGGAAATTTTGATAGAAAGGCTGTTGTTAATGACCTGCTCAGAGGCAACATAGAGTATCAGGAGAGTGATCTGGATATAGTTCTTCTGAAGCAAAATTTTCTCCCAACATACCATTTCGCACATGTCGTTGATGATTTTCTCATGGGCACAAATCTGGTCATAAGGGGGGATGAGTGGCTCCCTTCCCTGCCACTGCACATTCAACTGTTCCAGGCCATGGGCTGGAGGTCACCAAAATATATACATATATCTCCGCTGATGAAAATGGACGGAAGCTCCAAAAGAAAACTGAGTAAGAGAAAGGACCCAGAGGCTGATGTTGAATATTTCGACAGGATTGGCTATCCAAATAATAGTGTTATGGAGTACCTAATAAACATTGCCAATTCTAATTTCGAAGACTGGAGAAGACAGAATCCGGATCGGCACTACGGCGAGTTTCCCTTTGATGCCAGAAAGATGAATGTGAGTGGTGCCCTGTTTGACTTCGCGAAACTCGACAGCATAAGCAGAAATGTCATCTCGAAGATGACAGCCAGAGAGGTCTATAACAATGTTCTGGTCTGGGCTGAGAAATACGATAGCAGTCTTCTGGAACTGCTCAGAAACCACGAAGAAATGGCTATCAAAATATTCTCCATTGAGCGCCAGGGTGTGAAAAATGTGCGAAAGGACATATCAAAGTGGAGTGAAATAGGAAATGAAATTAGTTATTTCTTCTCTCTGGATGAGTCTATTGTCAGAGAAAGGCTACAGAACCTAGATGCTTCGGCCGCGAGGGAAATCGCCCGACTATTTCTCAGTAGCTATGTCTATGGAGATGTAAAGGAGCTCTGGTTTGACAGAATAAAATCTATAGCTAGAGAGTGCGGCTATGCCGACAATTCCAAAGATTTCAAGGAACACCCGGAAAATTTTAGAGGGAGCATTTCGGACGTTACTAGAATAATAAGAATTATGCTCACCGGCAGAGAACAGGGTCCTGATCTCCACTCTATAATGAATGTGCTGGGAGAGGGAGAAACTACTCGGCGTATCGGTAGGTTTCTGTGATATACAGATCAAACTCAGAGGAAGATACGGTGAAAATAGCAGAAGACATTGCCAGCCGCACAAAAAATGGTGATGCCATAGCTCTCTCCGGCGACCTTGGCAGTGGAAAGACATTTTTTGCCCGCGCCTTCATAAAGTACCTCCTACCTCCAGAGGATAGAGAGGGAATCACCGTGATAAGCCCAACGTTCAATCTGGTCAGAATCTATGATACACCAGCCTTCGGCATCTATCATCTGGATCTCTATAGAATAAAGAAAAGCGAAGAACTATATGAGTTGGATCTTGAAACCATTTTCAGAAATGTATCTCTGATAGAGTGGCCCACTCTGATCTATAGATTCAGGCCTAGAAGTTTGATGATAAATATAGAAATTCGTCTCTGGGAGGACCATCGGGATTTTATTTTAGAATAGACTAGCCCACCACTTTAACGGCCAGAGGTTTAGAACCGGCCACAGTCACCCCAGAGTGCTGCCGATGAGTATCAGATAAACAGAGGTGGGCACTAGCAGAAGATCCAACGAGAAATCTAGTTTGACAGCAGCACATTTTCTAGAACTGCTCTGTCTTCAAAATCAATAAAAATATCTAGAACATGTATTTTGCTTCTATCAATATTTAGGTTTTTAATCTTAACCCAGTCCTTCTTAGTGGTTAGTATGTCATAGCCACTCTTCCTAGCCTTCTCCAGATCTCCGTCCGTATATCTATGATGGTCACCAAAGGCTATAAAATCCACAATCTCTATGTTACTGTCGGTCAATGTTCTTCTAAACTTTTCAGGATGGGCGATGCCACAGACGGCCACATATTTTCCGCTGAACTCACTATCGGCAATGGGCTTTATGACTCCTCTCAATCTAGTTAGTGAATATTTGTCGCATAGTCCGCCGACATTGTGTTTATCCTCCCCGATCAGTAGCACCAAATTGATATTCCTTCTGACAATATTTGAGAAACTCTCTCTCAGAGGGCCGGCCGGTATGTATAAATTATTATTGAATTCCGACTCACAGTCTATTACTAGAATCTTCCTATTTTTAGTGAAGGTGGGGTTCTGCAGACCATCATCCACTATAATATAGTCATAGCTATAGTAACTGTCTATGTATTTCAGGCCTGCAGCTTTATTTCTAGAGACAAATGTATCTCCATATTCAAATAGCAGCAGGGCTTCGTCACCTACAATATAAGCATTGGTGTTATAGGCGCTCAACTTAGTAATTCCATTACTTCTCCCACCATATCCTTTGGTCAAGAAACAGTAGATTTTATAGTTATCTCTGAGAATCTTTGCAATTTCTATGGCCACAGGAGTCTTGCCAGAGCCTCCTGTGCTTATACCACCAACACATACGACCGTTGCCCTAGACCGGTAGGGATATGGATTTAGCAGACGTCTCAACATGGATCCTAATCGGTATAGCAGAGACAATGGATATAGAAACACACTATAGGGTGATAGGCTTCTACTATTCCAAAACTTTGGAGTTTTCATGTCTGAAAAGAGAAAAAAGTTTTCTAAAATTATATCTGAGCAGGCTGAAAAACAATCCAAACCTGCCCAGTTTTCGAATGCCATTTTCCGCGTATAGATCGTACTTGCTCACTAGATTCCCATCCTCTATGATCAGCTGTGCTATAACATCATTTCTATTGATATGTCTAAATATATATCTATCATAGACCAGTTGTACCTTCAGAGCATCCGTTTCTGCTTTGTTGACCGCATAGTTGATATCTCTGTTGGTGTATATTTTCACTCTGCGACTATTTGAGAAAAATGTATCAATGATTTTTATCACTTCCCCTTTTTTGAACAGTTCAAGGTAGTTATACTGGCTAAAACCATAGTCCAGAAGGGTTTTAGCATCGGCGGTTCTATCCTTCTCAGTCTCAGCTTTGGCTAGAACAGCTATAAGCCGCTTTCCATTCCTAGTGGCCGACACGACTATCGTATACTTTCCCTGGTCCGTGTGACCAGTCTTTACTCCATCAACGCCAGTATATTCGCCCAGCAGAGAATTTCTGTTTTTCTGAGCTATGCCGTTAAACGTGAATGATTGCTGTGAAAAATATCTGCTGTAGTAGTTTTCATACTCCTCTATCAGGGCACGTGACAGGGTTGCCAGATCACGCGCGGACATGTAGTGTGTTTTTTCATAGAGACCAGTGGGATTGTCAAAATGTGTGTTTGTCATTCCGAGACCCTTCGCCGTTTCATTCATTTTCTCAACAAAACTGCCAATGTTACCTAGACTTCCCTCCGCCAGCACCACAGCCGCATCATTTCCAGAGGCCACTATGGTTCCCTGTAACAGTTCATCGACACTAACCTTCCATTCCGGCTCCAGGAACATTCTAGTTCCATCCTGTCTCCAGGCCCTTATACTCACCTTAAACTTGCTATCAAGGCTAAATAGCCCGGCATTTAGCATCTCAAAGATCACATAGGCCGTCATTATTTTTGTTGTAGAGGATGGGGCCACTATATCATCCGCCCTCTTTTCATAGAGTGAGTTCCCCGTATCGCAGTCCACCAGAACAGCGTGTTCTGAATTAACTTCCACCGCCCCAACTACTCCTCTCCACACCATTCCGAAGAGATAGGCGATGGCCAAAAAACAATGTCTAGACCTCTTCATAGACTAGATTTTTTATTTTAATACTCTAGTGTCACCACCAATTAGTTGTATGTAGACATAGTAATATATGAAAAATATAAATCCAGAGGATGATAGGATAAAAAACGATAGATCTGGACAGGAATCTAAAAGTAAAACGGGCCAAAGAAGTTTGATTAGAACACTAACTCTCTTTATTTTTGTGTTTACGGTTAATGATCTTGTCATCATCAGACCGCTGATGAGAAAAGTTGCTGAGCAGCAGAGAGAAAGAGCCATTTCTGAATCCAACACCTCCACAGAGGATAGTGATGACAATTCTGAAGAAGTTCTGATAGAGCTCTCCGACGGTGAACCCACCAGTGGCAGTAATGGGGTTGGCACCAAATTCCTGAGACCCAGATACGTCTTTCTTGAGAATGAGCATATAAAACTAAGGATGGACACCAAAGGGCTAGTGCTGGATAGTCTGTTCCTTAAAAAATACAACGATGAGACTGGAAACGTCAGGCTTCTGGAGCCCAAAAAAAGCACTATTTCCATTGGATGGCAGTCAATTTCCAAGGACCCAAGGGTTCCGAACGAGAATTCCTTCTGGGCCATAGAGACTAGAGAGAGGGGTGAAGTGGGCAGCGGAGACAGGAAAATCACCCTGGTCTACGGCACTGACACTGAAAAATTTCGGGTTAGGCTCTCCATTGACGAAAAATATATGTTGAACGTAGAGCAGAGTGTCGAAAATAGCGGTAACCAGGGAATTTCCCTGAGCCCACTCTGGCAAATCAGAAGAAAGAACCCCCGGATCAAAACAAAACACGAGATGTTTCACTTTAGTGGTGGCCTAGGAGTATTCGACGGCAAAATACAGGAAATAAAGCCAAAGAGGATAAAAAATGCCAACATCGAACTCAGCAAAACCAGCTGGGCCGGTGTAACCAGTCAGTATTGGCTAATGGCTCTGATAGCTGACAGCACCGTGGATAGAAAGGCAATTTTTTCGGAGAGAAAAGAGGCCATCAGAGTACAACTCACATCTCCAGAGATCGAGGAGGTCCGGGCCGGCTCCAGCGTCAGCGCCAATATCAGCATATTTGCCGGAGCCAAAGATCTGGGAGTTCTGAAGGGCTATTCGAAGAGCAAGAACATCAAACTCTTTGACAGAAGCGTCGACTTTGGGCTATTTCACTTTCTAGCAAGGCCACTGAATGGTATTCTCAATTTCCTGTACAGAATGACCAGGAATTTTGGATTGGCCATAGTCCTGTTGACTGTGTTCATCAAAATTGTTCTCTACCCCGTTGTGAAAAAAGCTTTCATTACGATGGATCTGATGAAGGATATACAGCCTAAATTAAAAACTCTGCAGGCTATGTATGGTAAGGACAGCGAGAAATTTCGCCATGAGGTTACCAAGATGTACAGGAAATATGATCTAAATCCCTTTGCCTCTATAGTGCCCATAGTCGTGCAAATTCCCGTCTTCTTCTCGCTCTACAGAGTCATATCCGTCAGCCTGAATATGAGACAGGCACCGTTTTTTTGGTTTATCAGAGATCTGTCGAGTGCAGATCCCACAAATATATTGAATTTATTTGGCCTACTGCCCTATACACGCCCTAGAGTTGGCCTGTTACCATGTATCATGGCGCTCACGATGTACCTGCAGCAAACATTCCATGAACGAATGATGGGGACGCCACAGAGCCAGCCAAAGAGCACCATGGCAATAAACTCCAGTATAACAAAGTTTATGCCGCTAGTATTTATGTTTGTTTTTTCTTCATTCCCAAGTGGGCTGTTGTTGTACTGGATTCTAAACAATGTAATAACGGTCATCCAGCAGTACTATATATTTAAGAATGTCGGAGATCATCGAAAAAAAAGGGGAAATTGGGATATCTAGTGGATTTACATGTTTTTCAAACTCTTTCTCTCTATCTAGTTGTTTTTATCATTTATTCATTAGAGTGGATAATTTATTATTCCTTATTCTGGGGCGTTTGTCTAATAAAAAGAACGTTATCTGATAATCAATTAAAAGCCTTGTCAATAGAGAATGATTTTTTTTTTAGAAAAAATGTACTTTACTAATTCTTCGTTTGACCCTAGGATGAGGAACATGGTTTTTAAAATTTCTCTATGCCGACTAGCGGGATCATTGACGGAGATTTTTCAAATAACGAGGCTGATTTTAGTATCTGGTCCGGCGTTCGCAATACCCTTAGAAATGAATTTGGAGGTGACGTATATGACGGGTGGCTATCTTCAATAGGCCTTGTCTCGCTAAATGACCATGAGATCGTAATGTCTGTTTCAACAAATTTCATCCGGGACTGGATTCTCAGAGAATACTTCTCTGGCAAATATGGAAAGATTGATGGTAGACGAGTTTGCCTGAAAAAGGGTATAAAACAGATACTTTTGGATCATTTTCCAAAGCTGGTATCATTCGAATTTGTGGTTGATCGAAACAGGAGTGAGGGAGTACTGGAAACCGGTTTATCCGGTGAGCAGTGTAATTCCACCGGGATCGACGAAAGAATAAGTAGTTTTTCGGAGCATAAAAACCTCTACAACATTGGAGTAGAACTTAACAGGAGCTATACTTTCAACAACTATGTTGTGGGTTCCCAAAATAGACTGGCCTTTGAAGTGGCCAGGGACTTTGTGGATACCAATGGCCACGGTAGAGACGATGTTAGTCCTCTGTTTATATATGGCGGTGTGGGTCTAGGTAAAACACATCTGGCCCAGGCCATAGCCTGGGATCTACAAAAAAAGAAACCGGAGCAGCAGATAGTGTACCTGTCGGCTGAGAGATTCATGTACCTCTTTGTTCAGGCTCTTCAGAATCAGGATATAAACAATTTTAAAAATAGATTTAGAAATGTGGATGTTCTGGTGGTCGATGATATACAGTTCATTACAGGAAAGGAAAAAACCCAGAGAGAATTTTTTTACACATTCGACACTCTACTGACGGAGGGTAAGCGGATTGTTCTGGTCTGTGATAGAGCTCCGACTAGTCTTGAGAGTCTGGATGAGAAACTGAAATCCAGGATGAATGGCGGGCTCATAGTGGATATTAGGGAGTTTGACTATCAACTTAGATTAGATATAATAAGAAGAAAGTCTATGGACTTGGGTCTTAGTATTGACGACAATATTATGATGTTTCTGGCCGAAAGGGTGGTTAAGAACTGTAGAGAGATAGAGGGATGTCTCAGGAGGTTACTTATCAACCAGAGAATAATGGGCACCAAAATGGATAGAGATAGTGTTGAGAATATACTGATCGACAATATGGGTCAGAGTGAGGAGGCGATTACCATCGAGTCTATTCAGGAGAAAGTCGTAGAGCACTTTAATATTCCCATATCCGATCTGAAATCTAAAAGAAGGCTGAAAAGCCTTATAGTCCCAAGACATATGGCCATGTATCTGAGTAAAGAGCTCACGTCGGCGAGTCTTATGGATATAGCGAAAAAGTTTGGCAGTAGAAGTCATGCAACCGTTATACATGGAATAGCCAACATAAGAAAATCCATGGAGACAAATCCAGAAATTTCCAGCACCATCTCCAGGCTAATCAATAGCATCAGAAGAACCTAGCAGAGCAGAATAGTCGATCATGATAACAAAGGAAAATATACACATTGCTCTGACCTGCGACAATGCCTATGCTCACTACTGCGCGGAAACTATGGTCTCTATTCTACTTAACACTAAAAATAGAGGAGTATTCTACAATTTCCACATTATACAGAAAAATCTTAGGGAGGAAAGTCGAAGAAGAATAGCTAAGCTGAAGGATACTGTAAAAGACTGCAAAATAGAATTTCTGGACGTAGGCCCCGGAGAGGATGCAGTGTTCAGGGATCCCATGTGCTATAGACTTAGAATGGCTTCTCTGCTGCCAAATCTTGACAAAGTCATATACACAGACTGTGATGTGACATTTCTGAGTAGTCCAGAGGATCTATGGCGTGAAAACATCGACGACTATTACACGGGAAACTGCATTGATTGGAGCAAAGACAAGGAAAAAATTAGAGAGCATTTTTCAAGGGACTGTAAAGTGAGTGAGAATGATTACCCATTTGGCGATCATGAGATATACTTTAACTCTGGTCTCATGCTGATGAATTTAGCCAAAATAAGAGAAAACAGCATTGAGAAAAAATCTCTGGAGTGTATGGCAAAATATCCGGAGCTCAAATTTAAAGATCAGGATGTTATAAATTTAGTCTACTACCAGGGAATAAAACCAATCAGTTTTAGATGGAGTTTTTTAATCTCCTACTATACCACTAGGAAAAATAGAATAAAGATAAAAGATAGCGGACTTTTGGCAGACCTCAGGGATAGCGCGGCCCATCCTAGGATGATGCACTTTGTTGCTGACAAGAAACCGGCTAATATCTATAGATCCATATTTCATATCCCTTCCTATAGGATCGTGAACAGATACAAAAAAATGTTCTGGAATTATCTTGCCTATACAGACTGGAAGGATGAGAAAACCCACAAAATCATTTACAAATTTCCACTGGGCTTCCTAAATCACTGGAATTAGCTAGGCTTTCTGCCGAATATCAATCCTTGTCCGCCTAGAGTTTTCTACATGTCTTCCCAGCGCAGAAAGCATATCTTCCAGGCCAAATCTGGTCGCGCATGATATTGTGTAGACCCCCTTCCCTATCTTTTCCTCCAGATCTTCCTTTGCCCTAGCCAATGACTCAGAGTCGATGAGGTCCACCTTAGTCAGAGCTACAAACTCTGTTTTACCGGAAATATCGTATTTTTCGGACTCAACTTCTTTTCTCACCGTCTCATAGTCTTCTTCGGGATTCTGGGAGGTGCTATCTATGAGATGCAATAGAGCCGAGCACCTCTCAATGTGTTTAAGAAATCTATTTCCAAGTCCCCTGCCCTCACTGGCATGCTCAATGAGCCCGGGCAGATCGGCTAATACAAATTCAAACTCCTCTGTAGAAACCATACCAAGCTGCGGCTCCGTGGTAGTAAATGGATAGTCAGCTACCCTCGCCCTGGCGCCGGTGACAGACGATAGAAATGTTGATTTTCCAGCATTTGGGAGTCCGATGAGACCAATGTCCGACAATAACTTTAGTTTCAGAGAAAGATTAAATTCTTCTCCCTCTTCTCCCGGATTAGCAGTTCTTGGCGCCTGATTTGTAGCCGATTTAAACCTTGCATTGCCAAAGCCCCCATTACCACCTCTAGCAACTCGAACCCCAGCATTGTCCCTATTAATATCAAAGAATAGGCTGCCATCCTCAAAGAAGATCTGGGTACCGATCGGTAGGTCTATGATCAGGTCCTTACCACTCCTACCGGTTCTACAGGATGCACCACCATTTTTCCCATTCTCAGCCTCGAAGACCCTTCTATACCTAAACTCTAGGAGAGTATCTAGATCAGCGTTCGCTCTGAACAGGACATCACCACCTCTACCACCATCACCGCCATCTGGACCACCCTTTGGTCTGTATTTCAGTCTGAGGAACCCAACCTTTCCGTTCCCACCCCTACCGGCCTTCACACATATGTCGGCCTCATCTATAAACTGCATAGAATACCTGGTGCCCCGAAGAGGACTCGAACCTCCACAACCTTGCGATCACTAGCACCTGAAGCTAGCGCGTCTACCAATTCCGCCATCGGGGCCATTAAGTGCTAATAATATTGTTGCTGCAGTATAAAAAACAAGGGGTTTGTTTTTCAGTGGAAAGTTATTCCATAGTTGTCACAGAACCGTGGAATAGTTCCCTGATGATCCTATCCCAATTCCCCCCTCCTCCAGATCCTTTGGGATACTAGGAGAGTGGTTTCCACTGTGTGCTCCAGTAGCTGTTTGCCCCTCGTAGCGTCTTTGTTGCTAGGAGTGTCTCACCATATACTGCTATTCTCTTTCGAAAAGAAGAAATAGAGGCCGTCCCATAAATATGCTATATATTTACTTCAAAAAAGAAATGTACTATATCCAATCCGGCTAATGTTCCTAGAGTTGGACTGTTATGGACGATGAGACAAGGAAAGTTTTGAGTGAGGCTTTGACTAGAACTGGACTATTCAATGGAGAAACTTTAGCTGAGAATGCAAGCTTCGAATGCATTGGTCGAGGTACCAATGGCAAGGTGTACAAGGTTTTGAGCAGGGAGGGTAAGCCCCTTGTGGTGAAGACTCAGCTTGGTAAACCTGCTGGTAAAAGATCCGTTGGTGAACATTTATTCTTTGAGAAGCTTAGTAAAAAATTTCCCGAGTCATCTGCTGTGCAAGATATAAAGTATGTCTCGGGGGATAGCGGAGTTATCGTATCAGAATACTATGGAGGAGGAGATCTGGGAAAATTATTAAAAAACAAACCCAAAAAGGCCCGGGAACTATGTGAGGATCCAGACAACCTGATTGCCATGTTTGAAGTTTTCAAGACAATTCATGATAATAACTTTGCTCATCTGGACATAAAACCGGAAAATATTTTTGTCATTGAAAACGAAGATGGATTGTGCCGGCCGGTTATCGCTGACTTTGGCGAGATGGTGGAGGGACTCAGGGGTATCCAGGAAACTGGAACACTAGGTTATATGCCACCAGAACAGCATGATAAAGAAAAAGGAGAAAGGAAGATGGTTGATCTGAGCAAAGCTGATGTCTTTGCCATAGGGCTGACTCTATTAGAGTCGGTTACCGGGAAAAGACTCCGGGGAATATTTGGAATTGACGATGGGCTCCCCTTTTTAACTTTAAAAGCTTTAAAATTTTTAATGAGTAGCATATACGAATATAAAAGAGAAGACAAAGAACAGATGATTCAAAATGAACTTGACAAAGTACCATCGCTTCCCCCCGAGATGAAAAAAATAATCATAGGGGCAACCAAAATGGATCCTAAAGAGAGATACACAATAGGGAGGCTGTTAGAAAAGGCCAGAAAAATGAAAGAGAATGTAGAGAGAAGAAAAATACGGGAACAGAGGGAAGGTAAACTGGTGAGAAAGAGGCGAGAAGATGCCAAAGAAAGTGTTGGAGAGGCCATAGATAAAGACATATTGGCCAGAGAACTGGCAGACAGTTCCAATGCTATCAACGCCTTTATGGGTAAGACTGCGACAGGGGAAGCAACTATGACCATAGTGCGGCAGGACACAGAAGTTGAACAGAGCACCACTGATTCCAAAAGAAAGAAAAGTGGATTTTCTCTCCAATGACTCGAATGTTCGCGCACCAGGCCATACCCGGCGATTTTAGTATAGATATAAAATCGCCGGGTATGGCCGGAAGCCAGAGAATACCTCCAGTGCTGCCGGATAATCTTTAATAATTAGATAAATTTTAATGGTAAGCTGGAGCACGTATATTTTCCATGGCACTCTGGTTCCCATTGGAAATATGAATGTAATGGTCACTCTGGCCTTCACCCTACATTTCCATTGCTCGAAAGCGAAAAATAGAAGTTGTCCCAATTTTTTATAAGCGTTGATTTTTTAAATATATTGAGTACTGTCCTACGGCAGTCCGATAGCAATTTGGCCCATCGGACCAGGAATGTTGATAACTGGAGTTTTAGTGGATGAAGAAGGTAGTAAGTAGTCTTTTTTGGTGGATACTTCTAATGTTTCTGCTATATGTTATATCCAATGTTCTGGTATCTCCAGACAAAGACGGGGGGACAAAATATGACAAAATAATATTCTCCGAGTTCCTAGACAGGGTTCAGGAGGGTGAGGTCAGGGCAGTTGAGATAAAGGGAGAAGAGTTAACCGGCTCTCTGAAAAGTGGTGAAAATTTTAGCACCTATGCTCCCTACTGGATGTTTAGCTACGACGGTCTTCTGAAAAGTCTCAGGGCTAGTGGGACCAAAATAAAAATCTCTCCAAGGGCTAATAGAAAACATATTTTGTGGGACGTTCTTATAAATTGGTTGCCAACGATTCTATGGCTGTGGCTTATCTTCACAAGACTAAGGGTCATGAATTCAAATGAGGGTAACCCCTTTAGTTTTTCAAAGTCCAGAGCGAAATTGCTGCAGGTAAAATGTAAAACAACCTTTGAGGACGTCGCTGGGATTGACGAGGCTAAGGATGAGCTCAGAGAGTTGGTAGATTTTCTGAGGGATCCGGACAAGTATACGGCCATAGGCGCCCGGATACCAAGAGGATGCCTTATGGTGGGTCCTCCGGGTACAGGTAAAACGCTTCTGGCGAAGGCCATTGCCGGGGAGGCAAATGTCCCATTCTATTTCATATCCGGATCGGATTTTGTGGAAATGTTTGTGGGAGTTGGCGCGAGTCGCGTGCGGGATATGTTCACGGAGGCTAAGAAAAATGCTCCCTGCCTGGTGTTCATAGATGAGATTGACGCCGTTGGTAGGCATAGAGGTGTGAGCTTTGGCGGGGGCTGTGATGAGAGAGAACAGACTCTCAACCAGCTCCTGGTGGAACTAGATGGTTTTGAGGGCAATGAGGGAATTATAGTCATTGCCGCCACCAATAGAGAGGATGTGCTGGACAGCGCCCTCCTCCGTCCCGGTAGATTTGACAGACAGATCACGGTTCGATTGCCCGATGTGAATGGACGGGAGGAAATACTAAAGGTTCATGCTAAAAAAGTAAAAATGGCACCAAATGTTGATCTAAGATCTGTGGCAAAGTCCACACCGGGTTTCAGTGGGGCCGATTTAGCCAATATTATCAATGAGGCCGGACTGCTGGCCGCAAGGATTAATAAAAAAGTAATAACAGACGATGAGATCGAGGAGGCTAAGGAGAGGGTTCTAATGGGTGTAAAGAACCAGAGTAAGGTCAAAAAGGAGGAGGAAATCAAGCTTATAGCGTATCACGAGGCTGGCCATGCGATTGTTGCGGTGAATTGTAGAAATTCTGATCCAATCTATAAGGCAACAATCATATCCAGAGGAAGAGCGGGGGGTTATGTTTCTATGCCCTCCGAGGATGATGGGAGACTCACGGCCACAACTAAGGCTAGGATGATAGATGACATCACTATAGCCATGGGCGGTAGAGCTGCTGAAGAGATCGTCTTTGGGGCTGACAGCGTTACGGCTGGAGCTGCAAGTGATATCAGAGGGGCAACACATATGGCTAAGGAGATGGTTGTGCGATTCGGCATGAGCAATAGTATTGGTCCCGTCTATATGGCCAGAAAGTTGGATAGAGACAATAATTATAGTCTCGAGGCCTCTTCCGATGAAACTCTGAGAACCATTGACCAGGAAATAAAGAGTATAATTATGGGATGTAAGAAAGCTGCCGAAGAGATTATAGTTAAAAACAGAGAGAATCTGGTTATTATAGCCGAGGCTCTACTCAAATATGAAACCCTGACTGGACAGGAGATCAGAGATCTCATTGAGGGAAAAGTAATAAGAAAAGATATAGCCAATGGGGAAAATATCCTTGTGGATTCCGTTTCTCTGTTAGTCAAAGTTATGGAGGGAAATAAAAATGAAAACACTAGTGGCGAAGAGGGTTAGACTATTTAGTCGTATTTTTGTTTGTGTTTTAGCCGTTCTTGCCGGCAGCTCACTAAGAGGAGGTTCTGCGACTCCCCCTCCAGGAGAAGAGCCGACTCTAGTCGTTCCGAATGTTTCTCCGGTTCCAGAGGCCCCTCCAGGGGTTGGGATCCCAACCCCTGGAGGGGCCTCGGCGGGAACTCCGCTGGAGACTCCGGTCGAGCCCCCGGCAGAAGCTCAGGCAGAGGTTCTTCCGGAGAGTGAACCTAGTGAGGAGGAGAAGGCAATACCCAATGACATCGAGTTGAATAATCTTCTTCTCATGGAGCTGAAGGATGGAATAGTTGTAATAAAAATGTTTCCCGATAAAGCGATTGGGCACGTACAGAGGGTAAGTATGCTCGTTCGGGAGGGTTTCTATGATGGCAGCAAATTCCACAGAGTTATAAAGGGATTCATGGCCCAGACGGGCGATCCCACGGGTACCGGAATGGGAGGAAGCAAGTTTGGAAAAATGCATGCTGAAATAAATGATACGAAGCACATAAGGGGAACCGTTTCAATGGCGAGAGCCAATGATCTGGACAGCGCCAATAGTCAATTTTTTATAGTCACTGGTAAGTATTTTGAACATCTAGATGGCCAGTACACAGCCTGGGGAAAGGTAATCTATGGCATGGAGCTCGTGGACAACATTGCCTTCTCTGAAAACGATACTAACGGGATGGTTGCCAATCCAGATGTGGTAATTAAAATGGTCCTCATGAAGGATTTAAATTACAACTACGAGGAGGACACAGAGGAACAGATCAAAAACAGAAGGATGGCTAGAATCGAGATGCTCCGGAGTCTAAAGGAGCTCAAAAAGATTGATTCTGAGAGTGAAAGTAAGAACAAGGATGAATGTCTGTTGGACAAAATTATTAGACTTAACAGTGAATTGGAGTAAAAAATATGGATAGGCTATTCGGATCTATAAATAATTTATTCAGGAACAAATATTTTAGGGCGCTCACGATGTTGGTTGCCCTGTGTATCATGTTCTACAGTTACCTGAAATTTAATTCCAGATTCATAGACAAACGCAAATTAAGTTCTGTGCTAGAAATGGCTAGAGAGAAGGTTGGAGTAAAGAAGAGTGGAAAATATGTTTCAAGCGCCATTGATGGCTCGAGGGAAGTGTCGAAAACAGTGGTTAAAAAAAAGCAACTTGGACCAGACTTTGATTCCCAGAGAGGAATAACTCCAATGGAGGGAAAAATCAAAAATGTGACAAATATTCTCCTGAAGCTGAAAATATTAGAGGATAATTATGTGGAGAGAAGAAAAAACAACAAAATAGACCATAGCAGAGTTGCCCGGGAAGGTGACAGGATATACTATTCTATGGAGGTAAAGCTTGGTGAGGGTATTGAAGCCAGTCAGCAGAGTCATCTCTTTATGAAGTTATCTAGGAACGACATTATGGGCAAAAAGCTTATTGGGAAGAAGATTGGTCAGGTTGTCGAGTACGGTTATTCTGAACTCACAGCTGGCCTGGGGGAAAAGGAAAAAAAGAGCCTAGAATCTAGCATGAACAGCATAATTGGCAATGCAAACAGTGAATACTCCAAACGTAAAACAAAGTTGTTCGATAGCACGAAGATAAGATACAGAATATCAATTTTGGATTTTATACCATGGAAAACCGTTAAAAGCCTGGCCCTAGAATAGCAAGCAACCAAATGGGGTTAGTTTCTTTTTACTACCATTTGTTTTCTTTTTACCGGTAGAGTCAGCGGTTTGTCCCTGGAGTGGTATTGAACTAAGCTCTTCGGATGCGGCATGGTGCCTTTCTAAGGCATCGGAGGATGATTCTGGTTTTTTAAACCTCTCTGTCTCCCCCCCCTCTTTTGCACAGTTCCCTGTCAATTTTTCTGCATCTAGCACTGTAAGGTCATGAGCGTCTTCCTCTTCCTCTGAATCATCGGGGAATGATTTTAATTTTTCAGATTCTCCTGCTTCCTCCTCTTTCACATAGTTCTCTGTCGGTCCTTCTGCGCCTGGCACTGTGAGTTTATGGGCATTCTCTCTTTTCTCTGGATCATCAGAAGATGATTTTGGTTCTCCAACTCCCTCTGCCCCTTCCTCCTCTTTCACATAGTTCTCCGCCGATTTGGTGGTAATATGGGTAATCTTCTCATCGCACCCTTTGACTTCTATAATGCTATTTCCAGTTTCCAAATATGATTCCAAAACGATATCTATCCTGTCTCGCACTGTAAGTTCGAGAGTATCTTCGTTTTCCTCTTCATTTTCCTCTTCTTTT
>JAITBB010000041.1 GCA_031283795.1 Rickettsiales bacterium | reverse complement strand
ACTATGCTGGGAATCCTTGTTCTCTCCCTGAGTCTGGAGAGTTATAAAATTATGAAGAAAAAAAATGGGAAGCCCCATTTTCAATTCGAGAGAGTTGTTCTTCCTGTGGCAAGCCTAGTTGCTTGCAGTGTCCTAATAAATTATCTGAGAAGCTAAAACCATGAAAATAATAGACAATCTCGGTGACTTCATAGAAAAAATCGAAGCCGCTAAAAAAACTAACAAACTGGACGTTTCTGGTGATGAGGATCTGTCAATAGCGATAATGAACCTGATCAGCATAGAGGAGCATCTCTTCTTCAGTGGAGCGAAAACTCATGATAGTCATTTCTATGATATGATAGAGGAAATAAGAGAGTGTAGGAAAGAACTTCTAGGAAAGATCATAAAAACCTACAGAGGAGAAGTCTGGTGTATCTCCAAACACCTTCTGGCCAGCTCCATGAGACTCAGTGAGGTGGGCACTAAACTGTTGCATTCCGGGAATAGGACAGAGGCCTATGACTTTTTCGAAAAGGCCTATGATCTGTACTGCCTATTCTGGGGGCTGAATCTGGACGTGACCGATGAGGGGACGACAAGGGAACTGGTGGAAAAGGTGGACAAAGGCACCGCAGAGAACCTGGACAGAAGTTTAAATGGTGTCCCCGAAGAGATCACATCCAGTGGCACTGAACATGATACCGACCAGACTGGTGAGTCCCCAAATGGGAAGAAGAGCAGGAAGGGTTTCGGGACAATTCTGAAGGATTTCATCACAAAGACCATAAACTGCTGCAGAGAGTAGTCTCCAGCGCCCCGATGAATTAATTCTATTGCATTCCTAATGAGTGTACTCCCACGGAGCATAGTGTTGTGTTTATCTAGACCATAGGTTTATGAATTTTAGATGAAAAGCATAGGCAGCGACCTGGCACGATCACTGGCAGAACATACGGTAGATCTCAGCAAATGTTTCAAAATTACCCTAAAAAATGGCGACACTCTGGGATTTACCGAAGGCCCCAAAGACATTAGACTGGATGATCTCCTGTACAGATCCTGCTGTGGCTTTGAGGAAGATAGGCAAACGTCATTCTCAGACATGACCAGTGGGAACTGCAACCTGATCGCCATCATAGATAATGTCAATGTGGACAGGAGAGAGGTTCTTTCGGGCAAATTTGATGGGGCAGCGGTCGACATATTCATGGTTAACCGGGAACACCTGGACTATGGAAAAATCACCATCATTGGCGGCTTCGTGGACTCCATAGGAATAGAAGGAGAAAAAATACGTTTTGACATTGTAGGAGTTCTCAGTGTTCTGGAGAAGACGATGGGAGATATATATTCACCCCTCTGTAGGGCAGAATTCTGCGATCATAGGTGTTCTCTGGATGCACAGAATTACACATTCTCTGGAACTATAGCGTCTCTGACTAGTGAAATCGAGTTCCACACTAGCAGCGAGTCCGTGCTGGAGAAGGAAGATGACTATTTCAAATATGGCCTGGTTAGATTCATAGATGGTCCCAGTGCTAGCAGTTCCATGGAAATTAAACAGTCCCACGAGGGCAACATAGTTCTCAACACATCTCTGGCAAATGGCATGGAGCTAGGAAACCAGTTTACTCTGGTGGCAGGTTGCGACAAGAAATTTAGTAGCTGCATCGAAAAATTTCAGAATGCCATTAATTTTAGAGGAGAGCCAAACCTACCGAGAACCACAAAGGTCTATAAATTTTACTGATGGACGAATCGCAGAGGTTTACTCAGGAGCTGATAGTGAGAACGGCTCGAAGCTGGATTGGCACAAGATTTCACTTCACCGGTAGAATCAGAAAAAACTCAGCAAATGCCGGAGGAGTTGATTGCATAGGGCTAGTGGTCAGAGTCGGTGGAGAGATCGGGGCCTCGTCCGGCGGGAAGAATATAGAAAGCTACGACTATCTGACCTATTCCAGATACCCCAACGCTGGTGAGATGAAAAAATTTCTGGATGAGCACCTTCTGGTGGTCAATCGAGAAGATGCTAACATTGGCGATCTGGCCTACCTTAATTTTGCCAACGGTCTAGAGCACATTGCCCTTATCAGTGATCTGGGTATTATACATTGTCACCTGGGCGCCAGGTCCGTCGTAGAACATAGACTAGACGACTACTGGAGAGAGAAAATCGTCGGTTTCTACAGATATGCTAGAGACTAGTCGGATCCCGCCTAGGAATGAGCACTCTGGAACTCACCAACACAGATTCTTCTTGATTTAAATTTTGCCATGCGTAGCATACGCATGAATTTATCATTGAATATGACCTATAGGCTGTATAGAGATGACCTACCCGATGACATCAGATTTGGGTCAGAGGTAGCCATAGACACGGAGGCCCTTGGACTAAACAATTTCAGAGATCGGCTCTGTTTGGTGCAGGTGTATTTTGGTAGTGGTGAAGTTTACATCGTACACTTTGATAAGAAGAGTACCTACAACTCGCCAAATCTGAAGAGACTGCTTTTGGATGAAAGCATTTTGAAAATATTCCACTACGCCAGATTTGATCTGGCCATACTGCAGAAAACATTCGGCATACGTATTGGTAACGTGTACTGTACAAAGATAGCCTCAAGGATAGCGAGAACATACAGTGACATTCATGGTTTGAAGGCTCTCATCAGAGAATTCTTCGGCATAGAGATTTCAAAGAGAGAGCAGGGCTCATACTGGGGTGGCGACGAGATCTCGGAGGACCAGTTAAAATACGCAGCAAACGATGTCTTGTTTCTACATAGGATTAGGGACCGACTAAACACGATACTTGAAAATGAGAACAGAAAAGAGCTTGCTGAGAGATGCTTTAGCTTTCTTCCCACAAGGGTTGACCTTGATCTGCTTGGCTGGATAAACGTAGACATCTTCTGTCATCAGTAGAGGCTAGTGCTCCCCTGATCAACTCCTAAACCAAAATCTAGCTAGGCCCATCGGTCTAGAGACAGCTCTTGACCAACTCCCTAAATAGAGGGCCAGCAGAAAATGGCCTTGATGTTAGCTCTGGATGGAATTGGGTTCCCACAAAAAATTTATTGGCCGGAATCTCAACACACTCCAAAAGTCCGCCCTCCTTCGATACTCCCGAGAACAGCAGCCCATTTCTCTCAAAGCGTTCGACATAGTTTGCATTGACCTCATATCTATGCCTATGTCTCTCCCTCAGAGTGTCTGATTCGTAGATCTTCCTCACTAGGCTGCCAGCCCTCAGCAGAGCATTATAGCCACCAAGCCTCATAGTTCCACCGATATCAGAGTTTTCATCTCTCATCTCTATTTTACCATCCCTTTCCCATTCTGTTATTAGTGCTATCACTGGATTTCGTGTATTCCGTGAGAATTCCGTAGAGTCCGCATCCTCTATATGTAGCACATTTCTCGCAAACTCAATTACAGCCAGCTGCATACCCAGACATATGCCAAGAAATGGAACATTGTTCTCTCTAGCATATCTTATGGCCAGCAGCTTACCCTCTATGCCATCGATTCCGAATCCTCCCGGAACTATTATTCCATCAGCTTCTCTAAGGCTATTTTTTATCTCATCCCAGGAGCCGATGGTTCTAGAATTTACCCAGATTATCTGTGTAGATACCCCATTAGCAATTCCTCCATGATTTATGGCTTCGGTCAGAGACTTGTAGGAGTCTTTGTGGTTTGTATATTTTCCAACAAGGGCTATTCTAACCGTTTTCTTTGGATTGGCCATGATATCCAGGATATGCTGCCACACGGATGTGTTTGCCTCACTCCTCTCGACAGCAAAACGCTCTAAAATCTGTCTATCTAGACCATTCCTGCCGTATACCATCGGAATTTCATATATATTTCCTACATTTGGAGCCGGTATAATATTTTCTAATTTAACATTACAGAACAGCGAGAGTTTCTTCAGTTGTTTCTCCGGTATCTCAACATCCGATCTGCAGAGTAGAATGTCCGGCTGTATACCCAGAGATTGCAGAGTTTTTACCGAATGCTGGGTCGGTTTAGTCTTAAGTTCCTCAGCAGCAGCTATGAAGGGCAGATAGGTCAGATGGACAAAACACGTATTATTTTTTCCCAGTTCAAAGCCTAATTGTCGTATTGCTTCGAAAAACGGGAGACCCTCTATGTCTCCGACAGTGCCTCCGATCTCCACTATCACAAAGTCAACATCACCACCATTGCTGTAGAGAATGAATTCCTTTATGGCATTTGTCACATCCGGAATCACCAGCACATTCCTGCCCAGAAACTCGCCCCTCCGCTCCTTCCTCAGAATCTCATCATAGATCTTGCCGGTAGTGGTCGTATCATGTCTAGTCGTGTTGATTCCGGTGAATCTCTCATAGTGTCCTAGATCCAGATCTCCTTCGGTACCGTCATCAGTCACAAAAACCTCCCCATGCTCCACCGGACTCATTGTTCCGGGATCAACATTCAGGTAGGGATCTAGTTTGCGGAGCCTCACTCTGAAACCTCTAGCCTGTAGAAGGGCCCCTATGGTTGCAGCAGCTATGCCCTTTCCCAGAGAGGACACAACCCCGCCCGTTATAAATATATACTTGGTCATCATTCAATGCAGTTTGTATCATGATAGAGATGATAAATAATTTTACAACAATTTTTGTCGATTTTCGTGAAGTGGTAGGCATTTTGCGCCACTCCGGCGCTAGACATTGCGTCTGGGCAATCCCCAAATCGTTCTAGAACTTTACAATTACCCAAGCCCCTCTAGACTACTCTGTAGTAATAGAAGCCGTACAGACATGTTTAGATCAAAGTTTCTGATAGAATGTGAGAGGAGAGGATTCCTTAACCAGTGCACCAATATGGATGAACTGGACAGAATGCTGTGCAGTGGGAAACCGGTGGTTGCCTACTGGGGTACGGATCCGACGGGACCATCTCTACACATTGGCCATCTGTTTTCTCTTATGATTCTGAGACTGTTTCAGCGCTATGGAAACAAACCCCTGGTGCTGGTAGGATGCGCCACTGGTCAGATAGGGGATCCGACTCTCAAGGATAAGAGTAGACCAATGATGGATCTGGACACCCTAGAAAAAAACAAAAGGGGAATACAGAGGTCAGTATCAAAGTTTATAGAGTTCGGAGACGGACCAAGCGATGCTATTCTAGTGGACAATCTGGACTGGTGGAAAAATACAAATTATCTAGAGATGTTGAGAGACCTGGGTCCGCACATATCTGTGAATAGAATGCTGTCCTTTGATTCGGTCAAACTCAGACTCAGTAAGGAGGAACATATGAGCTTTCTAGAATTCAACTACATGGTACTCCAGGCATATGATTTCTACCACCTCTACAAGAAATACGGATGTGCTCTGCAACTTTGCGGCGCGGACCAGTGGGGTAATGTTGTGGCTGGTGTGGAGCTTGTGCGTAGGCTTCAATTTGCAAAGGACGACGTAGAAAATGGTACAAAAACCGAGGTCATCGGCCTTTCGACACCACTTCTTCTTGACTCCAACGGTAAAAAGCTTGGCAAGAGTGAGGGCAATGCTCTATGGGTAAATGAGGAAATGCTCAACCCATTCGAATATTTTCAATATTTCAGAAATGTCAATGATCCTGATGTTCTGAGATTTCTAAGGATATATACGGATATGCCACTGGAAGAAATGGAATCGATGGGAGATAGAGATATTAACGAACTTAAAAAAATTCTAGCCTTCGAAACAACAAAAATGTGCCATGGGAAGGAAATCGCTGAGGAGTGTCTAGAAAGATCCGAACAGATTTTCGAGAGAGGTAACATCGATTACAGTGACACTCTGGAGTACAGATCAACCTCTGATAGAGTGCCACTCTACATTCTCCTCAGAGAACTAGATCTCGTAAAATCGAATGGTGAGTCTAGAAGACTAATAGAGGGTGGAGGCGTCAGGATAGACAACGAGAAAATAACCAATGGCGACTATGTGATTCAGCTAGCGGGAAACCAGAGACAGTTTGGGCTATCCATTGGTAGAAAAAAGATAGTAAAAGTAGTGGTGACACAGGAAAGTAACAGTCTATAATTTCAATCGTCCCAGACTATCATCTAATTAGATCTGATTAGAGCTCCCAGATCCCTGACGTGCTTCACAGTGACAATATCCAGAGCGTAGTGATCTCGTCTAAATGTTTTTGATTTGTCTATATCGCCTGGGACAATGGCCCTTCGAAAGCCGAGTTTCTCAGCCTCCTTGATTCTGTAGTCAACTTGAGAAACCATTCTCACCTCTCCCGAAAGTCCAACCTCACCCATGAAAATTGAATCCCTTGCTATGGCCACGTCTCTATAGGCCGATATCAGCGCTGCCGTTACGGCCAGATCAGCGGCCGGCTCATCTATCTTTAGACCCCCAACCACGTTAAGATAGACCTCCTTATCATAGAGATTAACTCCAAATCTACTGGCGATGACGGCAATTATCATCGCTAACCTATTTTGGTCCCAGCCCACAACGGCTCTCCGGGGACTAGGCATGTAGGACGGAGCTATAAGCGCCTGTATCTCAGCCAGCAGCGGCCTACTTCCCTCCATGCCGGCAAAGACCACAGAGCCACTGACTAGATCCTCCCTTGTGGATAGAAAGAGTTGGGAAGGATTTAGAATTTCGCAGAGACCGGTACTATGCATCTCAAAGATTCCTATTTCATTAGCAGCACCAAATCTGTTTTTTATAGTTCTAAGTATGCGAAACTTATATTCTCTATCACCCTCGAAATATAAAACCGTGTCGACCATGTGTTCCAGAACCTTAGGTCCGGCAATTTGTCCATCCTTATTCACGTGGCTAACTATGAATAGTATTATGTTTTTAGCCTTAGCCACACCTATCAGTTCGTTGCCACAGAAGCGCACCTGGGATACTGTGCCGGCGGCCGAGGACAGCTCGGGACTAAATATTGTCTGTATAGAATCCACAACCACAACCTCCGGCTGTTGCGTCAAGAGCGCATTCATAATGTCACTGATGGACGAGGCAGAAGCCACCTTCACTCTGGATCTCTCCAGCTGAAGCCGAAGAGCTCTCATCTTTATCTGATTTACGGACTCCTCTCCAGAAACATATAGAGCAGACAAACCCTGATCCGCTATGCTGCACAGTGTCTGGAGGAGTAGAGTGGATTTCCCTATTCCCGGATCCCCACCTATTAGGATGGCTGAGCCTTTTACCACTCCACCCCCTAGAACTCTGTTCAATTCCTTTATCCCCGTGTCCACTCGGAGGGAATCACTGACCTTTTCATCTAGATTTTCAAAGACTATGGGGTTGGAGTTAAGCAGAGACTTCTGGATTCTCGTGCTCTGCAGCACGGTCGCCCCACTCTCCTCTATCTCTTCGACTATAGAATTCCAATCTCCACACTCACTGCACTGTCCATTCCACCTTCTGTGCACCGCTCCACAGTTTTGGCAAATAAAAATGGACTTTTTTGGCATCCAGCGATGATCCTAGATCCTCACTAGTAGCCACCCAGAATCTTATTTTCTTCCTTCTTTAGCTCACTCTCCCTAAAACTGCTCTTAGAATGTACTTCTCTACCGCTGTTACTATGCTTTTCCCCCCGGTTCCCAGCTTCAGCTGTGTGACTGGCAGAGACAATCCTATCCCCTAGACGACCTCCTCTGCTGCCCAGGCGTTCGGAATTCTGGGCACTAGCCATGCCCATACTGGCAGGTGCTTCCCTTTCTTTGGCACCAAGATTAGCCGATTTATCATCTATCTTTTTACTACCTATTGCCGAACCACCACTCGCCTCTTTACTGCCTAAGCTTGCGGGTTTATCGCCGATACCCTTATTCCCTATACTCGTTTCTGTATCCTCCTCCTCGTTGGTCGAAGGACCATTTATTGTATCCACTTTGACACTCTTGCTTGAAAGCTTTGGAAGAATCTTTATGTTGGCAAACAGCACAGCTGCAAACACTAGCGCCCCACCGGGAATTACAGCAGCCAGCAGGAATGCTCCATTGTTCAACAGCATAAGTAGGTACTGGGGAGTCACACCCTGAGTGACCCTACTATTGACAAGAGGGATATCGCCCACCCTCTTCTTTAATTTTTTGGCATCCTCCTCTGGAATTTCATAGACGGTGTTCCTCTCATCAGGAGGAATTCCCCCGTTAGCCTTTGAGGCCGCACTCATGAGACTGGGCGGCACATTCTTGGGATCCAGCTTATTTCCTTCGACAAGGTTCTTCTCCCCATCCTCCTTGGCCTTGATAACACTTATTTCGCCACCACCCACGTCATTTTTTTCCATCGCATTCTACCCGATAGTTCCTATGAAGAATAGAGTACACATTTTTAGTTATAAGTCAACAGACACCCGGATGTAATATTTTTATAGGACCAGTCCAAATTAAACAGCCGGGAAACTGCCCGATCATTCACCCCGCAACAGCGTCTCGGCCGCCCTGAGAGCTTCGTCACTAATGTCCTTGGCGCTCAGCATCTTCGCTATCTCATTCCTTCTGGAAACCTGGTCCAGTCGATCGATCATGGTGTAGGTTTTCCCACTCCTCGCCTCCTTGGATATTCTAAAATGGCTATGGCCCTTTGAAGCTATCTGGGGTAAATGGGTAACCACAAAAACCTGAAAGCTCTGCCCCAGTCGCTCTAGTCTCTCACCAACCACGTCGGCAACGGCTCCACTTATTCCAGAGTCTATCTCGTCAAAAATCATAGTGGAAACGGACTTTATTCTCAGTAGAACCACCTTTAGAGCTAGCATAAACCTGGACAGTTCACCTCCCGAGGCAACCTTTGACAGGTCGTCCAGAGATGTTCCCGCGTTAACGGCCACCATAAACCTGACACCGTCAATGCCATTGGCACTCCAGTGGTTCTCCTCCAACTCTCTGAGTTCCACATCAAATCTAGCACCATCCATTCTGAGCATAGCCAATTCGACCAGCAGTTCACCGGTTAGCCGCCCAGCCGCCAGTCTACGTCCATCCCTTAGTTTTTGGGATTCCTTCAGATACTCCGATTTTAGAATTTTCAATTGACTCTCCATATCACCGATGGCAACTACGTTATTTTTGGCTTCGCACAGTTTTGCTTCGGTTTCCTCTATAAATTTTGGAAAGTCATTACTATCCACAGCATACTTTCTAGCAAGATTTCTCAGGGCAAATAGTCTCTCTTCGACTCTGTCCAGTTCAGACTCATCAAAACCCAATTTTCCCTGAATCGAGTCTATCTTCAGCATGGCTTCGTTAAACTCTATCAGACTCTTTTCGAAATCCTCTACCACCAGATCGAATATATTTTGACCTTCGGTCTGGAAATTTTCTCCCAGCGACCTACTGCGCGAGAGGCAATTCTGCGCGCTAATGATAGACTTCGAGACAGAATTATTTTTCTCCACCATTTCCCTCACACTGTTCAGAACACCAACAATTTTTCCCCTGTTTGCCAAAATCGCCCTTCTAGAGCTAAGTTCCTCCTCCTCTCCGATTTTGATGTCCATGACGCTAACTTCGTTCAGAATATATTCGAGATATTCTATTTCTCTGTCCATATTCTCTCTCCGCCTAGTCAACTCTTGGAGCTGCTGCTCCGTGGATTTCATTCTAGAATACAGCTCCGAAACGGTCTGTCTCTGATCCTCCAGGTTTGCGTACTGGTCTAGTATCCCTCTATGAAATGATGGGTTAAGCAATCCTCTCTGGTCATGCTGGCCATGCACCTCGACCAATTCGTTGCCAAGCATGCTAAGAAAATTCTGTCCAACCATCACATCATTGACAAAGGCCCTGCTCTTCCCATCATCCGTTAGAACTCTTCTTAGAATTATTTCTCTACCAAACTCTATGCCAAGCTCACTAAGCAGCTCTCTGCACCTTGCATTGTTCTGAATGTCAAAGACCGCTGTAACAGTTCCGCTTCTGCTCCCATCTCGAAGTAATCTACTGCTGGATCTGACCCCTGTGGCCAGCAGCAGCGCATCTAGAAATACAGATTTTCCGGAGCCGGTTTCTCCGGTTAGAACACAGAGGCCATCATCAAAATCCACATCGGCCTCCTCTATCAGAACTATGTTTCTTATCGATAAACTTCTAAGCAAATTTTTACCCCCTGACACATACCATGGCTAGTCTAAGATCTATGGTGGATAAATCAACAGGGAAAGTGGCACACAGGGCGGCCCTATTTTCTCCTGATCGAGGTTGATTATTAACTGGATAAAACTAGTCTATCTGTCTCCATGGATAGGGTTTTTAGGTGATTTTAGCATTCGAGACCGGCAATAGTACCACAAATGTAGTTATTTTCGACGATAGACGAATAGAGCGAGTAGAAGTTTTCAGAAACTCGGAGGTTGGAAGTTTGCCCAAATTTAGCGCTGCCATTGGGAAATTTCTTGAGTCCCTGGGCCGTTCGCCGAAGGACTTTGAAATCCTGTTGATCTCATCCGTTGTCAGGTCTATGGAGACCCTTGAGGAGGAATATTGTCGAGAAAGGGGTCTGAAATTCTTCAATATTCGAAAAGAGGGGAAAAATCTAAATTTTAAAGCCCCCGGAGACATGGGAGCAGATCTGATGGCCAATGTGGCGGCGGGGATAGATATTTACGGGGAATATCTGATAGTAATCGATCTGGGAACGGCCACAACATTTGCTGTCATTGCCAAAGAAGGCGAGTTTCTGGGAGGTTCCATTGTGACGGGTTTCGGATCTATGGGCCGGGCTCTTGTAACTGACTGTGATCTGCTGCCTAGTTTCAACCTCGGTGTGCCCAAGAGAGCTTTTTCCTGTGATACCGTCGAGGCGATGCAGGCTGGACTGTACTATGGCTACATTGGACTACTGGAAGAGATAGTCTCCAGAATAGAGAAAGAGGTTGGCCATAGAATGAGAATCCTCATGACCGGAGGCCACTCGGGTCTTTTCTCCGGGAAACTCAGTTTCTCTGTGGAGATGGATAAAAATTTGACATTCTATGGCCTAAGGCTTATCTATGAGATGAATAGAGTTATCTAGATGTCTCTTCTGAAATATGAATTTTTTATAGCCCTTAGGTATCTGAAGGATAGGAGAAAGGATAAATTCATTTCCCTGACCACCTATTTTTCGTTTCTAGGTATAGCACTGGGTGTCGGAACCCTGATAGTCGTCATGTCCGTCATGAATGGTTTTAGAGAGGAACTTGTCGGCAAGATCATTGGCATAAACGCCCATATAAGCATTTTTCCTCGAGGAGAAAGCGCAAAAAAATACGAAGATATTATAAATTCTCTGAGGGGCGATGCGGACATAGAGTATATAAACCCGCTGATTGAGAGCCCCGTGATGCTTAGCAATGGTTCTATAGCCATTGGAGGGCTAGTGAAGGCCATACGCCCCGAGGATTTGAAACGAAAGGGTATTTTTTACAGAAGTATGAAGAATGGAGAGAAAATCGGCGACTTCGATGGAAAATGGACAGCGGTGGTTGGAAATCGTCTGGCCGATAGCCTCGCTCTGGACAGAGGTGACTCTCTCAGAATAATATCTCCGGGTTCCGGTGTAACGGTATTTGGAGTAATTCCCCGGGTAAAAACCTACAAAATATTCGATAAGTTCGAAAGTGGCATGTACGAATATGACACATCTGTGGTTTTCATACCATTCCAGATGGGGCAAAAGCAGTTTGGTCTCATAGACTCTGCCAGCGGCATTGAAATATTTCTTCGAAATGCTGACTCCACCGCGGAAAAGATGAGGGAAATTGGAAATAAACTGCGAGCTCTGGGCTATGACTTTACCCTAGTAGACTGGAAAAATGCAAATGCGGGACTCATAACGGCCCTAAATACTGAGAGAAATGTTATGTTTTTGATTCTGGCGCTGATAATAATTGTAGCCGCCTTCAACATAATAACAGGACTTGTCATGCTGGTCATGGACAAGAAAAAGCAGATAGCTCTATTGAAAACAATCGGAGCCACCAGTGGCAGCATAGTGAGGATATTTTTTATATGTGGGAGCACCATAGGTTTTCTGGGAACAGCCTCTGGTGTTCTACTGGGCTGTATTTTTGCCTCCAACATAGAAAATCTGAGGATAGTTCTGGAGTCCGTCTTCAGAGTCAACCTATTTAATCCGGTGGTCTATTATCTCTCTCAGTTGCCCTCCAGGGTCTATGTCGCAGACGTTCTATGGATCTCCGGGGTTTCGATGATCATTTCCATACTTGCTGCCATATATCCGTCTCTCAGAGCAAGCAGAGTGAGCCCGGCGGACATACTGAGAAACGAGTGAGCCCACCATTGTCCCAGACTCACATTATTATGATTTTTAATACCGATGTCTCTAGGTACGTATAATAATAAATATTAATTTTATCTGATCCGGTCAGAAACTGCACAATTTGTTTAGACAGCACCAGGTACGTTCTGGTGATATTGAAGCTCGCCAAATATTTTTCTGTGTGCCTATTGATTAATTTAAAGTTTAATCTATAAGTTACTACCAGTATAGCGTATATTTGTTGTCTTATCGTTATGACGGCTAAAGGGAAGCTTCATTTTTTGGGCATAAACGGCAGCGGCATAGTTGGGGCTGCCTGCCTGGCGAAGGAGAGAGGATTTGATGTGGATGGCTGTGATCTGGTGGAGAGTAGCGACTATTCAAAACAACTGCTTGACCTGGGCATAACCGTTAGGGTTGGTCAGTCAAAGGAACACTTAGAGGGGGTTGACAAACTTGTAGTGTCACCGGCGATTTTTTTCAGAGATAATCATAAAAATATAGAGGAGGTCAACGAGGCCGAGAAGTATGGTGTAGAGGTTATCAGATGGCAGCAGTTCCTGGATACGTACCTGGCCAAGGGCAGGCAAATGATTGGAGTATGCGGTACACACGGAAAAACCACCACCACAACTGTCGTAGCCAATCTTCTGGAGAGCTGTGGCGCTGATCCAAGCGCTATAATAGGGGGAATAAACAAGCGTTGGAATAGGAACTATAGAAATGGCAGAGGGAAATATTTTGTCTGCGAAGCCGATGAGTATGGATATAATTTCACCTACTACCATCCAAAATACATCCTCATAAATAATTTAGAGATGGAGCACCCCGAGTTTTTCAACAACCTGGACGAGTATAGGGACAATTTCCGAAATTTTATAGGAAATATAAAGAGAGGTGGGACGATAATTTTCAATGCCGATGACCAGAATGTGATCGGCATAGTGAACGACTGTATGAGCCTCCTGGAGAGAAAAAAAGTGAAACTTCTATCCTATTCCATAGGCGAAAACTACAAAGACGATCGTGTACAGAACTATCGCGTCGAGATCAAGGATGAATTCTTCATACTAGATAATACGCTCTTCAACTATATAGACAGCCTAAGGGGAGTGTTTAATGTGCGGAACACTGCTATGGCCGTGGTACTTCTTAAGGAACTGGGTTTTGGCAATGATCTCATATCAAAGTCCTGTAAAAACTGTGAGATTGCCAAGAGAAGAATGGAGACCGTTTATTCCACCAAGGATTTTGTGGTCTACGATGACTATGCCCATCACCATACACAGGTGCTGAATAATCTAAAAAGCCTTAGACAGAACATAGACACCGGAGATAGGATTGTGGCAGTACTGGAGCCTCACCTCATCTCAAGATTTACAGGAAATAGTACGGCCTATATAGAGGCCATGAGCATAGCTGACTACCCAATTATAACAAAGTTTTTTAAATCCCGAGAGAAGCATCTCGACGAGCCCGACATGGGCCCATATCTAAAAGGTACGGGAGTAGTCTATGAGCCGGATTTTGATCTGGTGGTGGACAGGGTTATTTCTATAGCCGGAAACCACTATGGTCGCAACAGGTTACATATAGTGGTTATGGGAGCTGGAATCTCCTATAGACTGACCAGAAAAATAATGTGTGCCCTGGTAAGCACCGTTTTTCCTGAGAATTCCGAAAGGAAGAGCATTATCTACCATAGTGTCCCAATGTATAGTGATGTAAAAGCAGGAAATATAGTACCGGTAGTATAATCGGGGTAAATGGGAAGGGACCACTGTGTTTTTTTCTTACCTTTAGAGTAACTCCTAGTATTGTTCCAAATACACCCACGAGAATGAAGAATATCGAGACATATTCCATGGTCAACATAAGCCCACTCATGGCCATGAGGATCAAATCTCCTCCACCAATGACCTCTACCTTCACCAGGGCCTTTGCGGCTATCCTGGCGAGTT
>JAITBB010000111.1 GCA_031283795.1 Rickettsiales bacterium | reverse complement strand
GAATCTCCCCCTTTACGCTGAGGGATTTCTTTTCTATTTTGAATAGTTCACTGGGGTACATGTAGTCCACGCTCTGCCGTTCGAATCTGCCCTGCACGGAGTATATATCCTTCAGATTCAGGGTCAATTGATCGAAGAAGAGAACTTTTATCTCGTCTGGTACGCCAGGCTGGAATTCCTGTATATTCCCGTTGCGCAATTCCAGGTGGTTGTTATCAAGTAATGTTGCCGATTTCGCGTAGAGAATCTTATTTTTACTATATCCTGGTCCGCCACTGTGGGCCATGAGGAAACCCATATTATTCCCGTCTCTGTCACCAAGGTATAGTGTTATGTTCTGAAATTTATTGAAATTCTCGCTGGTTAGCAGCAGGTTTGTTATGTTGCTCTCAACTAGTCCAAGGGTGCTCCTAAACATAAGATTACTCTTCGGTACGAAATAGAACGTCATGGTGGAAGACAACAGACAGCCCACAAGCCCGAGCAGGAGTGAAGGGTAGGCCAGTTGCCTCTTTTCCAGACCGGAAACCCGGAGTATGATGAGTTCATTGTTCCTGGCTATCTTATCGTAGTAGAGAATGATGGAGATGAATATTCCAAACGGTATAACCATCAAAAGCACTCTGGGTAGGCTAAAGATCATAATTGATACAAACTCTAGAATGCTAAGGCCACATCTGGTCATATAATCCAGGTAACCCATAGACCTGACGGCCCACATTGTCCCTGCCACTATGGATAGGGAGAGGAAAAAGTATTTCACTAAATTCCTGTAGAGGTATCTCTGATATACTTTCAACTGAGAGCTTGTTTTTATGTTTTATGCTAGCTAGAATGCTATCACTGATAACTTTTAAGTAAAGAATGTACGCGGACGATTCCGTACATCTGCAGGATTACCCGAAACTGGACAATTTCGAGGCGGATAGTGACCTAGTGAGTTCAATGGACAGGGTGAGAGACATATGTGGCTGTGCCCTTTTTCTGAGAGATCGAAATAATTTGAGAATCCGGTTGCCTCTGAGTAGGATTACCATAATCGCCAGAGACACTGGTGATCTGGAGGAATTTTCCTCCGTAATCATGGAGGAAATAAACGTCAAGTCCGTAGAGTTTCTGAACAATGTCGAAGATTTTTCGGACAACAGACCTGTTCTAAACTTCCAGCGTCTGGGAAGCAGGGTAGGGCCAAAGATGCCGGAACTGATCAGAGCTGCCGAGAATGGTAGATGGACATTCACTCCGAAAGAATCATTGAAAATATGTGGTTTTGAACTGACTGAGGAGGAATTCACCATACAGATCAAGTCGAAGAGTAGGGATGTTTTCCCCGTAGAGGGACACAACATACTGATAAAGCTTGATCTCGAGGTGACCAGAGAACTCAGGTGTGAGGGCTCTGCTAGAGATCTGGTCCGCATAATCCAGCAGTTCAGAAAGGATTCAAATCTCGATGTGGCCGACAGAATAGAGCTTCTTATCAGGACGGACTACCCTCTGCTCAGAGAGGCCATAGAGAAATATCGAACCTATATAGAGGAACAGACCCTGGCGAACGGTTTAACGCTTGTGTCCGACTCCTATTTTAATTGCCTGTTTTCAACCAGCGACGAGATTGACAAAACTCCGGTTAAAATTGGCTTCAATCTAATTAAATAGTCCTTACCATGTCTATGAAAAATGTTCTCTTCGTGATTCCTACAATGGAAAGCGGTGGCGTCGAGATTGGTTTCTTGGAATTTGCCAGAAAAAACCTCGAGAAGAAGGGGGTAAAAATTTTCCTGCTCTCCTCCGGAGGCAGTATGATCAGTAAAATCAAACACTATGATATAACCTATATACCTTTGGCCGTGCATAGCAAAAATCCGTTTATAATTTTTCGCAACATAGAGAAAATTAGGAAGATAATTCAAAAAAATAGCATTGACGTGGTCCAGGTGGAATCGAGAGCACCAGCCTGGAGCTGTTTCTATGCCTGTAGGTCGCTGAATGTGCCCCTATTAACGGTCGTTCAGTTTAACCTCTTTAAGAGAGCCTCCCCTCTCAAGAGAATATATAATTCTATAATGTTCAGAGCAAACCCAATAATTGCGGTCTCCGATTTCGTAAAAAAATTCATACTGGAAAAGTACAAAAAATACATTTCCAAAAGAACCCTTAGAAGAACCATCGAGGTGGTTCATAGAGGCATAGATACCACCGTCTATAGCCAGGATGCTGTTCTACAGAACAGAAAGTTAATCCTCCAGAATGAGCTCAAACTGCCAGATGATAGGATTATAATCACTCTACCAGGCAGATTCTCTCCCCAGAAGGGACATGAGTATTTTCTGGACGTTTTGAGACATCTCAAGTCAAAGAACTATTTCTGCCTGCTCATTGGCGACATAAAGAAGAACTGTGGGTACGTTGAGAAAATCAAAAAACGTATTTACAAATATGATTTGCAGGGGCTTGTGAAAATCCACGAAAATATTAACGACATGCCAGCCCTCTATGTTCTGTCAAACATAATAGTATCCTCCAGTATCCAGCCGGAGTCTTTTGGAAGGACATCAATAGAGGCCCAGTCCATGGGCAAAATCTTTGTGGGAACAGCTCTGGGAGGTACACTGGAGACAGTAACTGACGGTGAAACCGGTTTTCTCGCTCCGTCAGACGATGCTAGGGGATTCGCTATGATACTGGATAGGATTATAAATCTGCCGGCTGAGGAGAAGCTAATAATATCAGAGAAGTCAAGGCAAAACGTTGTCGACAACTTTTCCTTTGATGCCATGTACCAGAAAATGCTAGATATT
>JAITBB010000110.1 GCA_031283795.1 Rickettsiales bacterium | reverse complement strand
AAAAGCTAACAAATGTCAGAGCGGCCAGTAATGATGAGAACATAATTCTCACACCCCCCCACCAGATGAGTCTGGAGCAGATGATAACCTACATTAACGATGACGAACTGCTGGAGGTGACTCCAAAGAGTCTTAGGCTGAGAAAGAGATACCTTTCGGTAAATGAAAGGAAAAAATATTTTAGAGCCGAAGAGGAGGAGGAATAGAGGAACCCGATAATATAATTTCTTCACTAGGAGTCCTCACCCGGAATCTCGGTCTAGAGAGGATGGGGAGTCCTGTTAGGATTCGGTGGAACTCTGTGATGAAAAAATTGTGTTTGTGAATATAGGTATAATTTCTTTTTCAATGGAAATTGGATCTGTAGTGAGGAGAAATTGGCTAGAAGTGGATGAGAAATGTAGATCCTACCTGTTCTATCCGAGTGATGCGGGTTTTGTCGCCAGGGAGGATGGGGAAGAGGCTAGGGTTTCTGGGAGAACTTCTCCGAAGAAATCCCTGTTTGGAACCAGCCGGAGGTGATGGCAGGCCTCAGGACTCTATTTAAGTAGAGGGACGCATTGTTCGATCGTGGGACTATCCCCTGGTTTCGACAAAATCAATGTCTATAACGTTACCGGCGCCCAGGCTACTTTTGGCCATCAAGCCCGCCTGCAATCCCTTGGTGTTTCTTTCAACTTCGTTCAGAATGTCCTGCACCAGGTCGCTATCGTTGTTCAGATAGGGAACTGCCTCGGTGTTCTCTGGTAGACCAAAGAAGGGTGAACTGATTACGTTTTTAGATTTGTCAGTGTTTTCCTCTTTTTTTGACATATGAATAGTCATGTTTATTATTCCGATAGTATTTGGACTTTTTAATATTTCAATCCAAATGAAAAGAGTTAATATAATTTTGTGCACAGGGGTAATTTTCATTTTTATGAATGGCCCAGATGTCGCCCGGGGTAAGGATAGTTTGTTCGTAAAGAAGCATAGGGTGGAGGATATTAGAAAATATCTACTGACGACCGAAGATGAGAATATATTTAAGCAAATCAAGAAAAAAATGATCGCTAAGAATTGGACGGCAGCGGAAGCTCTTATAAAAAATATAGGAAGCGAGAGTTACAGAAAGGCCATTGAAGTCCTTGTGCGTCTGAAGAAATTTAAAATTGTGTTCAATATGTCAAGGAAAGATGTGGTTGAGTTGATAGAATTTAACTCTAGAAACAGTTTTCTCAAGGAATTTGAACTCTTTAACAGACGTATAGAGTTTTACTATCTGAATAATGTCGTGAAATTTTCCGATGTGTCTAATTATTTCAATAAATTCAAAAGTGGTGATGTGAATGTGATGATAAAACTTCTGAGGGACGAGGAGACCCGCATAAATGAAATGAAGAATGTGGAGCCTAAACGATTGGCAACCCTTAGAGAAAATTTGAACAGAAAAATTCGGGATATCTGGATCACGAGCGATTTCTCCGTTGATGATCAGGAGATATTTCTGAACAGCTTCATAGGCAAAATTGGGGAGAATGGTATATTGGATCGGGCAGAGTTACTGGTATTCAAATGGCAGCTCAAATGCCTGGCTAGACTACTGCCGGCGATAGCCGATGAGGAATATAGGGCACTGTTTTCCTCTGTTCTAAAGATAAGAGATTACCCAGAATCCATAGATGAAATTCTGAAGGATATTCCGAAAAATCTGCAGAATAGCGAGGTATTGCTGTATGCAAAGGTTAAGTATTTCGAATCCGATGGTTCAACTGAAGAAATATCGAAAGTGCTGAAAAAACTCACGAAAAAACCAAAATATGGTCAATTCTGGTATAGCATCGTTGTGGTCCGCACCAGAGAATTGATCAGAGCAAAGAAATATCGGGAAGCCTATGATATAGTCAACGGCTATGCAGATCTATCTGTGGGAGATCGTGCAAACGTGCTCTGGCTGTCGGGTTGGCTGGCTACGAGATTTCTGGGGAAACAGGATGCCGCTCAGAAATATTTTCAAGATCTCTATAGGTGTGCGACCAGGTCGACTGTTAAAGCCAAGGCGGCCTATTGGCTCGGGCGAACGGCGGAGGAGGGGAAAAAGCAGGATGATGCTCTGCAATGGTATAGAACTTCTTCTAAATATCCACTAACGTTCTACGGCCAATTGGCTATCTATAGGATGAACGGTCTGCTGCCGAAAGATGAGAGAACGGAAATTATAAACATACCAATACCAAAGGCGCCCAGAATAACGAACGAAGACATGCTAAGCCTTAGGAAAAACTGGATGCTGAAGTACGCACTACTATGTTATAACTATGAGGGAAAAAAGGAAGAGGCTAATAGTATATTTATGAGGCTCCTAGCTAGCACTCTAAAAACAGAGGGGGAAATCGGCGGACTCGTCAGAATAATAGAGGGCCTTGGTGACGACCAGTTGACATTTGCCGCCTCCGTGGAGGCTAGCAGGAGAATGGTGTTCTCTATAGACAATTTATTTCCTGTGATGAAATATCCAAAGAAATCCAATGGGAATAGAGCTCTGATCCATGCTATGGCTAAGCAGGAGAGTGGTTTTGTTAAGTATGCGGAGAGTAACATGAGGGCAAAAGGTCTTATGCAGATAATTCCATCGACCGCCAAAGCCTCCTGCAAAGAACTCAATATAAAATACAATGACTATAGACTCAAGAGTGATGTGGAATACAATATAAAAATAGCTGACCACTATATAGGTCAACTCAGTAAAAGGTTTAGAGGCTCGAAAGTTCTGGTGGTAGCTTCCTACAATGCTGGGCCGGGATTTGTAAACAAATGGATGGAGGATCTGGGAGATCCCAGAGGAAAGGATGTAGAAGATGTTGTCGACTGGATAGAATCCGTTAATAACGGAGAAACCAGAGAGTACATCCAGAGGGTTCTAGAGGCTCTACTCGTCTATGAAACCATTTTTAGCGGAGAAAAGTGAAAATCGGGTTTGCCAGACTATATGCGAAAAACGCTAGGCCGGAATATAATTTCCAGAGAATAGAGGATTTGTATGGGAAAGCTCTGGAAAATGATTTGGAGATTGTCGTCTTTCCACGACTGTCTCTCAGTGGGTTTTCGGAGAATGACGACTTTGCCGATGAGAATTATCTGGAAAGGCTCGTGGAGTTCCTAGAGAAGGCAGTATCCATTACGGACGGGAAGAAAACAAAAATGCTCATCGGTAGTCCTCTGCGGGAAACTTCCTATGGGGAGGATGGAGAAACCATTAGGACCGAACTAAAGGACGCGGTTCTTTTCATAGATGACGGTCGTGTGGATACGGAAATTTTTCGGAAGGAGATAGACAGAACAAATGTTCTGGAGGACTATAGATATTTTGATAGACATAGATTCCTTAAATGTTTCACCTATAGAAACAAAAAATTTCTACTGCTCCTGTCAGACGATATTTATTCTAACTTCAATCTGTTTTTGGTTAAAGATGATAGGCCAAACTATGTGCTGTGTCTAGACAGTGATGCGCTGCGACCCATAGAGGTCCGGCAAAAACACCTCGTAAAGTTAGCAAAATTTGCAAACTCCCCGGTTTTCTATCTAAATAGTGCCAGTTACCACCAGGGCATGTTATTTAGAGGTGAACTAGTCCTAATAAATGAGGATTTCAAAGTCCTGTTCGAGGATATCTATGGAGGTGACGAAATATTCTCTTTCGAGATAGACTGTGAAGACGGCACGGAGCTCCTTATAGGGAATGTGGATAAAAATACTAATCCATTTCACATCATGGAAAAATACTTTGATTCCGCTAGAATAACGATAGATGTGGACAAATTCTCTGATTCGGAGCTGCAACGGATGGCTGAAAATGACTGTGAAATGGTTACCTTCAGAGGAGGGACCAGGTATAATGCCAGATTTATAGAGGTTACTGACTATATTAGCGCGGAGTTGCTTAATAGACTGACGGCCAGAGAACAGTGCTCTATCAGAGATAGAATAGTGGACATATACCATGACAGAGGTAGTGACTAAAACCGTGGTGGTTTACACGGACGGCGCCTGCTCCGGGAATCCGGGTATTGGGGGTTGGGGTGCCATACTTAGATATGGAGAGAAGAGCAGAGAGATCTATGGAGGAGACTCAAATACTACAAACAATCAGATGGAGCTTAGGGCGGCCATAGAGGCTCTAAAGGCGCTCAAATACAGCTGTAGGGTGGAGCTGTACACCGATAGTCAGTACATAAAGAGAGGAATTTGCGAATGGATAGGGAATTGGGAAACGAACGGCTGGAAAAACTCAAAAAAACAGACTGTAGCAAACCTGGAGCTCTGGCAGGAACTAAACGGTCTAACAAAAGCACACAGTATCAGCTGGTTCTGGGTGAAGGGGCATGGTGGCAATGAAATGAACAATCTGGCAGACAAATTGGCGAAGAGATGGATAGAGGAAAATCGCAGTTCTCTGGATAACCGGGCAGACCCAGAGAACAACCATTAGAATAGACGAATTTTCAGAATTCTTCGAAGGGGCCCCCTATGTTTCGCATGTATTTGAGATCAAGTTCCGACCTTTACACTATTCTTTTTTCCAAAGAACAGACAGAGATGCTATGACGAGGCTAGCAGAAGAAAACAGCGAGACGTCTCTGGGAAAATCTCCTATCGGACCCCCCATCATCATCTCTCCGCTACTTCGCCAGAGGATTCTCTATTTGGAACTCTAGACAACGATTCGTCTAGAGTAGTTTATTATTTGGTCAATTCTCTAGTGACTTCGGAAGAAAGGCTTTCCAGCGCGCCCTCCACTCTT
>JAITBB010000053.1 GCA_031283795.1 Rickettsiales bacterium | reverse complement strand
GCCGCGCTCCCACTCCATATAGTATTCTTCGATTAGACCTCCTATACTTTCTTCAAACAGATCTGCGCAGTCATCACCCTCACATTCGACTAGGGTTCCATCTGTACGGCTAAATATTGCCTTTCCAACTACTTCTACGGGATAACGCACCATCCTAAAATTGCCCTCAAGGGTATTGCCTTTTACATTGAGTTTCCCCTCTCCAGCTGCTTTACCATTTCTAAATTCACCGTCGTAGCTAATTGCATTAGCTGGTATGGTAACTTTTACTGTTCCATCCAACCTACCATTTTTCCATGTGCCATCAAAGGTACTATTCTTCTGTTGCATGATGAGTTTTCCTTTTCCATTTGCTTTACCATTTTCCCACTCACCATCGTAGACAGCTTCGGTTGGGAACATAATTCTTCCTTTTCCCTTTCCATCACAGTTTTCCCATTTGCCCTCTAGGACATCCACGTAGGAAAAGATAACACTTCCAGTCTTTCCTTCATCACCTTCGACCGACAGTACATTGCACTTTTCCCAATCACCTCTGTGAATGCTTCCGTCTACTAGAGTGAGTTGTGCTTCTTTCACCTTCAAGTCACCCTCGAAGCCCCATACGCTCTCGAAGATAGCTCCGTCTGAAAGGATGAACTTTCCAGATCCACTTTTTCTGCCGCGCTCCCACTCCATATAGTATTCTTCGATTAGACCTCCTATACTTTCTTCAAACAGATCTGCGCAGTCATCACCCTCACATTCGACTGGGATTCCATCTGCACGGGTAAATATTGCCTTTCCAACTATTCCTAAAGGATAACTCACTGCCTTAAAATTACCCTCAAGGATATTGCCTTTTACATTGAATTTTCCATTTCCAGCTGCTTTACCATTCCTGAATTCACCGTCGTAGACAACTATATTATCTAGCACGATAAGTTTTACTATTCCATCCAACCTACCATCTTTCCATGTGCCATCCAAAGTAACATTCTCCCGTTGCAGAATGAGTTTTCCTTTTCCATTTGCTTTACCATTTTCCCATTCACCATCGTAGACGGCTCCGGTTGAAAATATAATTCTTCCTTTTCCCTTTCCATCACAGTTTTCCCATTTGCCCTCTAGGACATCCACGTAGGAAAAGATAACACTTCCGGTCCTTCCTTTATCATCTCTGATCGACAGTACATCACACTTTTTCCAATCACCTCTGTGAACGCTTCCGTCTGCTAGAGTAAGCTGTGCTTTTCCCCTTGCCCCTTCATTCGTCCAGCTGGTCTCGAAGCTCCACTCGCTCTCGAAGATAGCTCCGTCTGAAAGGATGAACTTTCTAGATCCATTTTTTTCACAATTTTCCCATACGTTCTTGCCAGCTGGGAAATATGTCTCTTCGGCTGTGTACTCAGTGTCAATCTTCGTTTCGGACATTGCACCTCCCGAACAGGTTAGCAGCGCGGATACAGTTAAAACACTCAGCAGATTGCCAAGAGTTTTTTCATTATTTCGTCTATTTCGCATAGTCACACTCAATTCATTATTAATAATAAGCACTAAACAGTGTAGTGCAACAGAGACGCTTTGTCAAGAAGGACTCTATACCATTAACATGGTTCTTTCCCCGAGCAAATTCATTGTCTGAATGATATATCCTATAGTGGTCATAGCCATTTAGTATTAGTCCATTGTATTATGCCCTCCAACCATCTGTGTAGATGCTAGAGCCCAGCCCTCTAGTATTTTCCCTTGAACTATAGGCATTAGTTCTTCCCTAGAGGCATTTGGAACTATTTTTAGATAGACTTTGTCATCTCTCTTCAGAACTCCAAACACTGTAGTTCTTTCTCGTAGCTCCTCTTTCTCTTTTGCCTCTTATTCTTTTGGCTCCAAAATAACTCTCATCCAGCTCAAATTCGCCAGAGCCTTTGCCAATTCTCTCCAAGAGGCTATTTTTAAAAATAGCCTCTTGGAGGAGGTTAAAATATCTGTTAACTGTATTCCTATTAATATTAGTTATAATTGATGTTTTTGTTGATGTTATGTCAAGACAAAAACACCTAATTATCTCCCTAATTTTTAAACCTTTTAAATGACTGTATTTCATAGCTTTTCCAGTTTATTGTTAATAATAAACTAGTCGAGCCCCTAATCTATAATTCTGAGGTCCTATCCATTCGATTTGAATTGGCTAGAACCTCAAACGACAGTGATTATTCTTCAGCTGTATATCCTACACTTTCAAGTAGATCTGAGCAGTCATCATCCTCACATTCGACCAGGGTTCCATCTGTACATGTAAATATTGCCTTTCCAACTATTTCTAGGGGATAACGCACTGTCTTAAAATTGCCCTCAAGGGTATTGCCTTTTATATTGAATTTTCCATTTCCATCTATTTTACCATCCCTAATTCCACCGTCGTAGACAACTATATTATCTGGCGCGATAAGTTTTACTACTCCATCCAACCTACCATCTTTCCATGTGCCATCATAGGTAACACTTCCCTGTTGCATGATGAGTTTTCCTTTTCCATTTGCTTCACCATTTTCCCATTCACCATCGTAGACGGCTTCGGTTGAAAATATAATTCTTCCTTTTCCCTTTCCATCGCAGTTTTCCCATTTGCCCTCTAGGACATCCACGTAGGAAAAGATAACACTTCCGGTCTCTCCTTCATCACCTTCGACCGACAGTACATTGCACTTTTCCCAATCACCTCTGTGAATGCTTCCGTCTACTAGAGTGAGCTGTGCCTCTCCCCTTGCCCCTTCATTAGTCCAGTTGGTCTCGAAGCTCCACTCGCTCTCGAAGATAGCTCCGTCTGAAAGGATGAACTTTCTAGATCCACTTTTTCTGCCGTTCTCCCATTCCTCATCGTATTTTTCGATTGGACCTTCTATATTTTTTTCAAATAGATCTAGGCAGTCATCACCATCACATTCGACTATAGTTCCATCTGCACGGGTAAATATTGCCTTTCCAACTATTCCTAGGGGATAACTCACTGTCTTAAAATTGCCCTCAAGGATATTGCCTTTTACATTGAGTTTCCCCTTTCCAGCTACTTTACCATTCCTGAATTCACCGTCATAGCTAACTACATTAGCTGGTTTGATAACTTTTACTATTCCATCCAACCTACCATTTTTCCACATGCCATCATAGGTAGTATTCTCCCGTTGCAGAATGAGTTTTCCTTTTCCATTTGCTTTACCATTTTCCCATTCACCATCGTAGACGGCTTCGGTTGAAAATATAATTCTTCCTTTTCCCTTTCCATCACAGTTTTCCCATTTGCCCTCTAGGACATCCACATAGGAAAAGATAACACTTCCGGTCTCTCCTTCATCATCTTCGACTGACAGTACATTGCACTTTTCCCAATCACCTCTGTGAATGCTTCCGTCTGCTAGAGTAAGCTGTGCCTCTCCCCTTGCCCCTTCATTAGTCCAGTTGGTCTCGAAGCTCCACTCGCTCTCGAAGATAGCTCCGTCTGAAAGGATGAACTTTCTAGGTTCATCTCTTCTACAATTTTCCCATCTGTTATTGCTAGCCGGGAAATATGTCCCTTCGGCTGCGTATGCAGTGTCAATCTTCGTTTCGGACATTGCACTTCCTGAACAGGTTAGCAGCGCGGATACAGTTAAAACACTCAGCAGATTGCCAAGAGTTTTTTCATTATTTCGTCTATTTCGCATAGTCACACTCAATTCATTATTAATAATAAGCACTAAATAATATGGTGCAACAGAGACGTTTTGTCAAGAAGGATTAAAAAATATAATTACACAAATATTTAACTCCTCCGAGGCTCACCAAAGTCCAGTTCCTGAGCAAACCGGTTACCTCATCATCAGATATTTATCACTTTATTTGTCATCTCTGCAGAGTTTTTTAGCCTTAGCTGCTCCCACCAGAATTTTCTGGCCAATGTGCCTTAGAATATCAGCACTGATTCTGTCTCTAGTGATGCCAAAGTGTTCGTATACATCTTCTGCTGGGGCCGACAGGCCAAAGTTATCCTCCCCAATCCCAAAGAATAGGCCATCATCGCCTATATATCTATGCCATCCCTGCGACCCCGCCGCCTCAATGGCAACCCTTATAGTTTTAAGGCTAAGTACACTGTCTCTATAGCCACTGTCCTGCCTATCGAATAGGTCTAGACACGGAGCAGACACTACTCTAGCCGGAATACCGTACTTTTCTAGCTCCTCCCGGACCTCTAGAGCCAGTGAAACTTCCGTTCCCGTTGCGATTATTGTAACTATAGCCTTCTTACTTTCCACCAGAACGTATGCTCCTCTCTTTGCCAGGTTATCCTCCATTCTCTTCCCCGTGACAAAGGGAACAGCTTGTCTTGAGAATACCAGAGCCGACGGAGTGTCGCGGCTCCTCAGAGCCACCTCATAGCAATCTATAGTTTCCCGAAGATCTGCGGGTCTGAATACATTCAGATTTGGTATGGCTCGCAGACTTGCTAGGTGCTCGACAGGCTGATGTGTTGGACCGTCTTCGCCAAGACCGATGCTGTCATGCGTCAGAACAAACAGACACTGCAATTTCATCAGCGCAGCCAATCTGATGGATGGCCTTTCATAGTCAGAAAAGCATAGGAACGTTCCGGCGTATGGTACCAGACCATAGAGGGCAAGACCATTCATTAGACCGGCCATAGCATGTTCCCGTATGCCATAGTCTATATAGCGCCCCCCGTAGAAATTTTTCGTTATCCTTTCCGCCGTGCTGGTAGTTTCAGTTAGTACCGAGCCAGTTAGATCTGCACTCCCACCTATCATGGCCTCCAGATCACTGGTAATTATCTCCAGCACTCTCTGAGACGATTTTCTAGTGGCCTCCTTTGGAGATTCCTCTAGAATTTTTTTTCTGAGATTCTGCAGATTTTTCGTCCAGCGCCCGCTAGATTCTGGAGGTTCTATAAACTGGACAAGTCTTTTAAACTTGGCAGATCTTCTATGTTTACCATTCCATTTTTTGAAGGTATCGTCTCCTTCTCTACCTGCGGCTCGCCAGAGTTCCAGAACATCCTCTGGAATTTCAAATTCTTTCCAGTCTTCACAACCAAGTTTTTTCTTTGTTACCGCTATTTCTTCGGCCGTCAGCGGAGAACCATGACACTTGCTGGTTCCCTCCTTTGGAGAGGCAAATCCTATCCTGGTTCTGAAGGAGATAAAAACCGGTCTATCGCTTTTCTGAGCAAGCCCCAGAGCCTCATCTATGGAGCCATAGTCATGGCCATCTGCCTCTAGGTAGTGGAAACCTACGGATTCCATTCTCATCCTCATGTTTTCATTTCTGGTGATTGCTGTGTTGCCATCTATAGTGATCTCATTATTATCCCAGAGCAGCACCAGATTTTTCAGAGATAGATTTCCTGCCAGAGAAAGCGCCTCGTAAGATATGCCCTCCATGAGGCAGCCATCACCCACCACACAGTAGGTTTTGTGGTCAATCAAATCACCAAATTTGGCATTAAAATGTCTCTCTCCCAGAGCCATGCCAACGGCATTTGCTACACCCTGTCCCAGAGGTCCCGTCGTTGTCTCTATACCACTCAAATACCCGTATTCCGGATGACCAGCCGTTTTTGCGCCTAGCTGTCTAAAATTTTTTATATCATCCAGGCCGCAATCCTCATAGCCTGTCAGATACAGAAGTGAGTACAAAAGTATTGAACCGTGTCCGGCTGACAGTACAAACCTATCTCTATTGACCCATTTTGGGTTTTTAGGAGAAAATTTGAGATATTTAGTAAATAACACAGTCGCCACGTCCGCAAATCCAAGAGGAAGTCCCGGATGTCCGGAATTAGCTCTGGCTATAGCCTCTATGGACAAGCACCTTATGGCATTTGCCATCTTTTTCATGCTGTTGTCGTTCATAGTTCAGAGTAATTATCTGTGAATGAAAGCATAGGTATAAATTATCAAATAGCAACAGTTCATCATATTTTGCTGTCCCATCACAAATTTTCTGTTCCCTATATCCTAACGGGCACAGATACACTATTCAACTTACCTATCCACGCCTATTCATTTTCATTGCCAAGATTGACTGACCGCTATTCTAGACCTCCGATTCAATTCTGATAATATCGACAGAACACGTCTAAAACACAGAAAATAAGATTTCCTAGCGGGCTCCCCCTCTCTACTTCCCTAGTGCGCTCACTGTGGCTAGATTGGTAACCTCCTCTATACCCATCCCAGTGCTGGAATCAAGTTCAACCTCTGCCGCTTTGATATCCATAGTCTTTAGTCTTCCGGCATTATTCTCCTCCCGCGTCAACTTTGGTAGCCAACTGCTTATCCTCCGCCATAGCTTCCACCGACCCGTCTCATTTTCCACTCTGGCAGTGGAGTCAGATTCACCCTCTGCCGCTCTGATATCCATAGTCTCTAGTCTTCCGGCATTATTTTCCTCACGCGTCAACTTTGGTAGCCAACTACCTATCTTCCACCATGGCCTATGCTGACTAGTCTCATCCTCCACTCTGATAGTGAGACCAAATTCGCTCTCTATCACTTCGAGATTCCTAATTTCTAGTAGTCCACTCTCAGCTTTCTCGGCTCGTGATAGCATTTTGGCGAATTCACTCTCTTTGTCATGAAGCACCTTCACCCTCTCCAAAATTTGGAGAAACTTCTCTCCCTCTGAATCTCCCGCACCATCTGACGGATCATAGTATTCTCCTCTAATTAACTCTGGAGTTATTTTTCCAATTCCTCTGGATAACTGATTTTTATGTTCTTCTCTCAGACTTTTCTTGGTTTCTTCACTAAAATTGGCTCCCAACTCCTTTTCCCTTCCTTCGATCAGAGTGTTGATTCTCTTCTCGGAGGTTGAGAGTAATTCATCATCAACCAGAAGTTTTTCCATCCCATACCTGATGGATTCTAGGACCACTAGTTTTGACATCGACAAACCATTAATTGTTCCAATACCATTTCCCATCGCAACTTTCTGGAGCTGCAACACTTGCTCCACCTCAAATATATTTAGTAATCCATCTGCAAACCTGAAAAACTCCCACACAAATCGTCCTCCAGGACCATCTTGTTTCACAACGGCATTCTTTCTAAGGTTTTTGCAGATGTCCGGATTCTTGGCCATAGCCATAGTGAAACTCACCGCATGGTACCAGCAGCTTCCAAGTCTCTACATAGTCCGATTTACAAACACACAGTTTTTTTGGATATTGCTTAGATTATTTTCCTCACATTCAGAATTACCAATAACTCTGCTGCTGTCAAAGATGAAAATAAACAGCTCATCGGTCGTGGCTATGTCTTTACCCTGCCCTTTGAGTTCCCTTAGTTTTTTCAGATCAATGACGACACTGACGGAGTGCACTCCACTGAGTACCGATATATCTATGATGATGAAGTCCCCATCAATGTTTCCTATGCTCTTCAGGTTGATGCCTATGTATCCTAGAAGGGCCCCCACACTGTCATAGTACTGTTTTATTTTTTCGCTACAGGATTCATCACAGGAGAATCTTACCATTTTAATCTCGGAGTCCTCCAAACCTGCCAGTAGTATCAGATTTTGCAACTCTATAAATCCACCATAAACTCCCCGTTCTCCCGAATGCATTTTGTCCAGAAGAATCTGTCTAGAGCACGCCTTTAGACACTTTCTAATTTCGCTGAGGGTTCTAATTTTCTCATATTTTTTTAGACCCTTTGTCACATCCTCTATGGCCTCTGGCACTATAGAGTTCAGTTTACCTTCATTCAGCAGTTTATTAAGCTTTATATAGTCCACCCTCAACGATCTCTCCAGGGTTCCATTGGATCTATAGAGATTGTAAGTCGTTACGGAATAACGACCATTTTTATTGCATATTGTTGTACATATCTTTCTTCTTTCTCCTCCAGAGGCTTCGCCGGCGATTTCTCCATTATTTTTTTCGTACAATTCATCGGACATGACAGTTTTTTCTAATGGGAGATCTTTGCTGTACAAAATCTCATAAACGAAATTTGTCTGGTCAGTGTACACCATTTTTCCTTCTCTCATACCATTTTTCCATCTACCACTGCATTTAGCTCCATTTGATGAGTAGAGTACCCCCATCCATTTTCCATATCGTTTTTCCAATCACCATCATACCATGATTTCCCATCCAGATAGTACTCTCTTCCCTTTCCCTCTCTCCTATTATTCTTCCAATTACCAATATACCACAATTTCCCATTTTGGTGGTAGGACTTCCCTCTTCCTTCCCTAGCACCACCTACTAAAGCACCTTCGTATCTCAGTTCTTTACTGCCCCTCAGGAACAATTTTCCGTTTCCAGTGAGAACGGGTCTTTCATATGCTCCCAGTTCAAATTCGCCGACATAGGTGTATTTGGTTAGACCCTCTCTGCAGTCAACATAGCATCTTTTAGGTCCTATAAAACTAAGCTCTTCATAAACTCTACCAGTTATTCTTAAGACCACTTCCCATTTCCTATACTATCAATAGATAATGATATGGTATACCAGATCACTTAAACATACAAGAACCTACCTCTGGCACTCAGCTATGCTCTTGGTTATTAGTTCAGTTATAGTGACCCTAATAAAGTAAATATTTGGAGCATGGGAAAAATTAAATCTCCCGGCTGGGCTTCCCATTGTTCTAGAGGTTGCAGTTCCCATCCAGCACTGCGCCCCACTAATATATTTTCTAGGTTTTTTCCCTGTGCCGGAACATTCATATTTAGAACAGATGGCTAGAGGTGATTCTATTCGATCGAGAAGAAGAGGCGGGGTAGCAGAACTAGATAGTACTTCGCTCCCAGAGACTAGAACAGTCCCACTATGTCTCCGTTCCTGTCTACGTCTATGCTGAGTGCATTGGGTTTTGATGGGAGACCCGGCATGGTCATTATGTCGCCGGCTAGGCAGACTACAAACCCTGCTCCAGCTGATATGCTGACATCGCTCAGAGTTAGCGTGAAATTTTTTGGCGCCCCTAGCAGCTTTGGATCATCACTAAAGGAATACTGGGTTTTCGCTATGCATACGGGAAGTTTGGCAAAACCACCATCACCATATTGCCTGAGTTTTTTTAGGGCTCCTGGAGAGAATCTAACATCTCTGGCTCTATATATTTCTCTGGCTATGGTCTCAATTTTCATTTCCAGAGGTAATTCCAAATCATAGAGGAATCTAAAACTCCCATTCTTCTTCTCCAGAACCTCCAGAACCCTATCAACAAGATTCTCGGCGCCGGCGCCACCTCTAGACCAGGCTTCGCAGACGGTAAAATCTACGGCCAGATCCCTGCAAATGTCTCTGACCACCTCAATTTCTCTAGCCGTGTCAAAATCGAATTTATTCAAAGCCACAACAACCGGCAAACCGTATTTTCCTATGTTCTCAACGTGTCTGATTAGATTTGAGGCGCCAATTCTGATGGCCTCTATATTTTCAGTGACCAGATCTTTTCTGGTCACTCCACCGTTATGCTTAAGAGCTCTGCAGGTGGCCACCAGAACCACAGCGTCCGGTGTCAGGCCAGCTTCTCTGCACTTTATGTCAAAAAACTTCTCGGCTCCAAGATCCGCACCGAATCCAGCCTCTGTGACCACATAGTCTACCAGTTTCAGAGCCGTTTTTGTGGCCACCACACTGCTGCATCCATGGGCTATGTTTGCAAATGGGCCTCCGTGCACCAGAGTTGGTACTCCCTCCAGAGTTTGCACAAGATTTGGTTTCATCGCGTCTCTCAGCAGAGCAACTACACTACCCACAGCTTCTAGATCACCAAGAGTTATGTTTTTCCCATCTCCGCTGCAACCTAGTACTATCTTCGATAGTCTACTTCTGAGATCCATCATGTCTTCGGCCAGACAAACTATGGCCATTATCTCAGAGGCCACAGTTATTATGAATCCATCCTCTCTCAGAGAACCATTGTTTTCTCCAATGCCCACAATCACGTTTCTAAGAGCTCTATCATTCATATCCATAGCCCGTTTCCAGAAAACCGTTTTAAGATTCAACTCGTTACCAAAATTTATGTGGTTATCAATCAGAGCGGAGACCAGATTG